>CAYZMP010000028.1:0-21622 GCA_964479585.1 uncultured Erysipelothrix sp. | reverse complement strand
ACACCCCTATAAACTTTATAGGTGGGTATATACCCCTACAAACTTTATATATTGCAAAAAAGATAGCGTACGCTATCTTTTTTAATCCTGTTTTGAAGGACAAATCATTTTATGATATGATGGTATAAATAAATAGTGAATATTATAACGAGTATCTTAGTGACTATTGGAGAAATCCAAAGGGGGTAGTTTATGAACACATGCAGTAATTGTGGGAGTCAGCTAAGTAAAATGGATCGTTTTTGTCCAAGTTGTGGACAAGAAGTTTTAAGTGACGTTTCAAACAATGTTGAAAACACAAACAGTGAACAAGTTGTAGGAATTGTATCTGATGTGAAAGTAAAAGAAGGAATGCTAAAATATCGTGGGATATTTTTGATTGTTACTTCTGAAAATGTGGTTTTCTTTTACAGCAATCGCAAGATTGAAAAAGAGATTATGGACGCATTTGCAAAAACATTAGAAGGAAAAGGATTTAAAGAGCGTTTAAAAGAGAACTTAAGTGCAAGTAATCGCTTATCACCATTTTTTAAAGATAAATCGATTGCAGATATCTTAGCATTAAGTCCAGAAAGTTTTGCGATAAAACATCAAGACATTGTAAAAGTTAAATTTCCAGGTATGTTAACTTTTGGAAGTAAGAAAAACACCGTTAAAGTTACCATTGAAACTATTAGAGAAAAACATGAACTGTATTTTGATCCTCAAGGTAATTTAATTCCAGAAGCAAAAAGGATTTTTAAAGAAGCAATGCCAGAAAAAGTAGCGTAGATTTATTTATATTCACTATTTATTTCATGTATGAGTAAATTGTTGCTTGTTTTTGTGGCTTTTTATTGACAAAGACAGCACAAATTGTTTTAATGTATCCATAAACAAAGACAAGGACAATAGCTATAACGTTCGAATGTAGAGAGATGTTTGGCAGGTGAAAAAACATCGCAGAACCATAGTTTACCACCTTGGAGTTGAATCTTTGAAAAGATTCCGTTTGTAACGTTACAACAAAGAGGGCACAGACAACTGTGAACTAAGGTGGTACCGCGAGATCTTCGTCCTTAGAGTCAAGGTCTTTTTTTTATGAGAAGGAGAGAAAGATGATTAACATTAAAGAACATCCTCAATTAAGTGTATTAAACCATTCTTGTGCACACTTAATGGCACAAGCTATTTCGAACTTGTACCCACATGCACAATTTTGGGTAGGACCTGTTATTACTGATGGGTTTTATTATGATATCGATCTAAAAGATGATGTATTAACAGAGTCAGATTTAGAAAAAATCGAAAAAGAAATGAAAAAGTTATCCAAAGATAACAAACGCATCATTCGCGAAGAAGTGAGCAAAAAAGAAGCATTAGACATGTTTAAGCATGACAAGTACAAACAGGACTTGCTTAACAACATGGATGATAGTGAGCAAGTAATTTCCGTTTACCGTCAAGGTGATTGGATGGATTTGTGTCGTGGTCCTCATGTTGAATCTACAAAATTACTTAAAAACTTTAAACTACTTAAAGTGTCAGGTGCTTATTGGAAAGGTGATGCGAACAATGACATGCTACAACGTGTGTATGGTATTTGCTTTGAAAACAATGACGATTTGCAAGCTCATCTTGATTGGTTAGAAGAAGCGAAAAAACGCGACCATAAAAAATTAGGTCGTGAACTTGGGTTATTTATGCTTTCAGAATATGGTCCTGGTTTTCCATTTTGGTTAGCTGATGGAATGACACTAAGAAAAATATTAGAAGATTATTGGTGGGATGAGCATGTCAAAGAAGGATATGAGTTTATTCAAACACCAACCATGTTATCACAAGACTTATGGCAAGTATCTGGTCATTGGAACAATTATCGAGAAAACATGTACACATCCTCCATTGATGAGAGAAACTTTGCCATTAAACCAATGAACTGTCCAGGTGGTATTTTAGTGTATAAAAATGATTTGCATTCATACAAAGAACTTCCACTAAGAGTCGCTGAATTAGGGTTAGTTCATCGTCATGAAGCATCGGGTGCATTAAATGGATTATTTAGAGTTCGAGCCTTTACTCAAGATGATGCGCATATCTTTATGAGAGAAGATCAAATTCAAGATGAAGTTGTGCGTTTAATTGAATTTATCGATCGTTTTTATGCAGTGTTTAATTTAACGTATACGATTGAACTATCCACTCGTCCAGAAAAGTTCATTGGAGAGATAGAAATGTGGGATAAATCGGAAGAAGCATTAAAACAAGCTTGCATTGCCGCAAACAAAAACTTCAAAATTAATGAAGGTGATGGTGCATTCTATGGTCCAAAACTAGACTTTCATATTAAAGACTCACTTAATAGAGTATGGCAATGTGGCACAATTCAATTAGACATGAACCTGCCATCTCGTTTTGATTTAAGTTATATTGCAAGTGATGGAAGCAAAAAAGAACCAATCATGCTTCATCGTGTGATCTTAGGTTCGGTTGAACGCTTTATTGGCATTTTAATAGAACATTATGCAGGAGCATTCCCATTATGGTTAGCACCTAAGCAAATTGCGATATTGCCTGTTAATGAACAGTATCATGGAGAATACGCCAATCAACTTAAAAAACAGTTAACAGCTTTAGGTTATCGAGTTGTTGTGGATGATCGAAATGAAAAGTTAGGCTATCGTATGCGAGAAGCACAAATTAAAAAGATTCCTCTTCAACTTGTTGTTGGGGATCAAGAAGTAGAAAAAAACCTTGTTAATGTACGTCGATACGGACAAAAACAAGCAAGCACAGTAGGACTTGATGAATTCATTAGCATGATTCAGCAAGAAGTAAACAACAAAGCATAAAGTAAAAAAAGATTTGAGTCAATCGACTCAAATCTTTTATTTACGTCGTAAACTTCCAAACACACCTCGGGCAAGTTCTCGACCAACGGAACTACTCATGGTTGTTAGAAATGACTTAGCCATTCTTTGTAAATCGTTGGTTGGCTTTTTGACTGTTGCTTTTTCTTTTGCACGATCTAGCTTTTGTTGTTGTTTTAAAAGTTCTTCTTCTGCTTTTAACTGCTGTAGTTTATCTTGTTCTTGTTTTTGTTGAAGAACTTTTTCTTTTAGTATTTCATAAGCAGACTCTTTATCCACTATTTGATGATATTTATAGTAATATGGTGAATTTTTTATGAGTGACTCACGTACTAATGAATCAACGACACCAATTTTACTTTTTGGTGGCACAATCATAACTTTTTCAACCACATTAGGTTTTCCTTGTTCATTTAAAAAGGACACAAGTGCTTCACCTGTTTTTAGCTCAGTAATTTCTTGAACTATGTCAATTTCAGGATTTAAGCGAAATGTTTCAGCCATTGCTGTTACTGACTTTTTCTCTTTAGGTGTATAAGCTCGTAAAGCATGTTGAATACGATTTCCAAGTTGAGCCAATACTTTATCTGGAATATCGATTGGATTTTGAGTTATAAAGTAGACACCAACACCTTTTGATCGGATAAGTCGAACGACAAGTTCAATTTTATCCAACAACACCTTTGGTGCTTGATCAAACAACAAATGAGCTTCATCAAAGAAAAAGACGAGTTTCGGTTTATCTAAATCTCCAACTTCTGGCAAACTTTCATACAACTCAGAAAGCAAATACAACAAGAATGTTGAATAAAGAGAAGGTGAGTGCATGAGCTTTTGTGAAGCAAGTACATTAATAAACCCTTTGTTGTACACATCAACTTGCAATAAATCTTCAATGTCGATAGCAGGTTCTGCAAAGAAGTGATGGCCACCAGCATCTTCTAATAATAACAAAGAACGCTGAATAGCACCAATTGTAGCAGAAGCGATACTTCCATATTCCATTTGATATTCTTTAGCATTTTCACCAACGTATTGAACCATGCTGCGCAAGTCTTTTAAATCAATAAGCAACATGCCCATATCATCCGCTACTCGAAAGACGATGTTTAACACACCACTTTGAACATCATTCAAGTTTAAAATTCGACTTAATAAAATAGGTCCCATTTCTGAAATGCTTGTTCGTAAAGGATGACCAAGCTCTCCATAAACGTCCCAACAACGAACAGGGAAGGCTTTAAAGTCAAAACCTTCAACACCTAAAAACTCTAAGCGTTCGCTTATTTTTTCATTCGGTTCTCCAGCTTGTGCTAAAGATGTTAAATCACCTTTTACATCAGAAAGAAAAACAGGCACTCCCGCATCTGAAAAGTATTCAGCTAATACTTTTAATGAGATTGTTTTTCCTGTCCCTGTAGCTCCTGCAATGACACCATGACGATTAGCCATCGATGGTAGCAGAAAAACGGATTGACTTCCTTTTCCTATAAAAAATTTTTCATTCATAATGTACACCCTTTTTCTATACATTAATTATATAGCGATGACGTATATTTAACAAAGGGAAAATTGACAATTATGGATAATTCAAAAATGATTGATAAAATTGATAGAATATGATGATAAATCAATAATGGATAAATCAACTGAGGAGAAAATCAATAACGTATCATTGATAATAAGAGAACGTACAAACACTTGGTTTTGTGTTGTTTGTTGAGTATACAAAGGTGTAATGGTGTGATTGTTAACACCCAACAATACATAAGTCATAAAATAGTCACTGCTAACAACAACATCACTTCTCCCATCATCCATTGCGTATGTGTGGTAACTAAATCCAATTCTTTTATTGTTATAATCAACAAGCAATGCTTTGTGATCTACCATGACATCACTATACGCATAATGATTATCGACAACATACGTATCTGCTTCACTAGTGTTGTTTGGATCACTGACATCAAATAAACTAAGTTTTAAATAAGTTTGTCTTACAAACTCATCTTCAATTTCAACATCATAGCCAAAGCCTAACACAGTGTCTTGATCAATATCGTGTAAATAGTTTGAAAAACCAGGTACTTTTAGTTCTGATAAAAGTTTTGGTGAATAGGGGTCTGATAGATCAAAGACAAAAAATGGATCAACTTCTTTAAAGGTTACAATGTAAGCTTTCTCTTTTTTAAAGCGAATCGAATAGATTCGTTCTTCTTTTGCTAAGTTATCGTAGGATGAAACAACACTTAATTGTTTGTTCAATATTAAAAGCTCATTGTTTGAAATACCATGTTGAACTTTAGTAATCGCAAGTCGTAAATAACCATCATAATAATCCATCGCAAATGAGTTTAGTAATGCACCCATAACTTGCAAGGAGTGTAATGGTGTTAAAGAACGCAAATCAAAACTAGTGATAGTGGTTGTAGTAGAATCATTATAATCATTAGTCGCAGTAAAGAGTGTTTCATCAGTAATAAGCATCGCATCAACGCGATTCATGTAATGCATTGTGTCGATTGAGTAATTGGATAGGTTGTATCGAGTGATGCTCATCATTTGTGTTGAAACTGGATTATTGACATAAACATCACGGATATTTTTCTCGATGGGTTGCTTATTTAGTGTTGTATTTGGTAAATAATCCAACGCATTTTTAGTCGCTTGTTCTTTATAAGCCATGACATCATTTAGTTTATTTGTTACTAAAATTATTTGATCATTATACAATCTCGCTCCAACATAATAACCTTCAATAGAGTATGAGTTTTGCAATGTTAATGACTCGTTATCAAAGGAGTAATGGAGCATTGTTTGTTGTTGAGGAAATAAGTAGATCATTGCCATATCGTTGTTAAATGGCATTGAATCTAATCCTACAGGTTGTTCTAAAATAGGAGGTCGCTCATCAAAAACTTGTGGCTCAGACTCGCCACTTTCACCACCTTCGCTAACACCAGGATCATTTCTAAATCCAACATCATCGACAGAACCGATGAAACTTTTATGGCCAAAAACAAGCAACTCATTGTTGTAAAGTAACAGATGAGTATAGTTTATAAAGTCATCATTGGTTAAATTGAGTGTAATTACTTTTTTAATTGGTTGATTTGGATTAGTTTGATAGACATGCAACACATTA
The DNA here is from genome assembly GCA_964479585.1 of uncultured Erysipelothrix sp. Taxonomy (GTDB): domain Bacteria; phylum Bacillota_I; class Bacilli_A; order Erysipelotrichales; family Erysipelotrichaceae; genus UBA6182. The sequence continues at coordinate 15,628 of CAYZMP010000028.1, read as the reverse complement.
TCATAAATAAAGAATGTGTAATCACCATTTGTCTTTAGATAATCTGCTTCATCAATAGTAGCGATTTGATTGTTTGTTAGTGTAAATTCTAAAGCTTCGTCACTTTGTGCAATATCATTAAATGCAGGAATGCGGTTACTATTGAAGTTAACATAAGATTGCTTTTGTTTTTTTTCTACTTTTGAGATAATATTTAATAGTTGGTGCTTGCTTGATATTTTTGAAAAAGCAGCTGGTTGTTTGGTTGAACATGAAAGTAGTGTAAAAGAAAGAAGCGCTAACGTACATACAACGATTATTTTTTTCATGATAATCACCATCCTGTTAATCACATTATAAAGATTATGTGGATGTTAAAGATTAAAAATGTGATAGGATGCAAAAATAACCTATAAGTTACAAAAAAACAGCATTTTCTATGCTGTTAGTTTTGCTTTGCTTGATGCATCATTTCTTTTAAAGACACCATCACTTCATCGATAGGGACAAGTGTGGATGTCTTTTGATACACATTTTTAATTTCTACTAGATTTTCACTTAAGGCTTTACCTAAAACAATCATAAATGGGACACCAATTAGTTCCATGTCATTAAATTTAATACCAGCGCGTTCATTGCGATTATCAAATACAACATCGATGTTTTCTTTTTTTGCTTGCGAATATAAAGATTCTCCAAGATCAATTTGTTCTTGTAGTTTTTGATTGGTGGTTACAATGGCTACCTCATAAGGAGCGATAGCTAATGGCCATACTAATTTATTGTCTTTGTGTTTTTGTTCTGCAATGGCAGCCATACAACGACCTAACCCAATGCCATAAGAGCCCATTACTACTGGTTTTAGTTTATTGTGCTCATCATTGTAAAATAAATCCATGGCTTGCGCATACTTTTCTCCAAGCTTAAAGGTATTTCCTATTTCAATTCCATGTTGTAAATGTAGTGTACCATTTTTACATGTACATGATGCACCAGCTTTAACCATAGCAATATCTACTACACTATGATCAACAAAATCGAGTACATTCACATCCACAAAGTGCATGTCTTTTTTATTTGCACCAGTGACAACATTTTCTTTTGTGTATACTTTTTGATCGACATACAATGGTAAAGGACAATTTACAGGCCCTAAATATCCTATCTCTGTGTTTGTTTGTGCCAATACTTCAGAAGCTAATGCAAGCTCAACATGATTGGCTTTTGTAATTTTGGCAAGTTTTGTCGTGGATACTTCATCATCACCAACCACACATACTGCAACAAAGTGATCATCTGCTTTATAAACAAGTGTTTTTACAAAATCCGAAGAAGAGCGATTTAAAAAGCGGCTTACTTCCTCAATTGTCTTTTGATTTGGTGTGCTAACTTCTTTGTACTTGCCTTTTAATGTACTGTTAATAGAAGCTTCTTGATGTTGAACAGCAATTTCGACATTTGCTGCATAATCACACGCATCACAATACACTATATGATCTTCACCAATTTCAGTAATTGCTTGAAATTCTTCAGAAAGCAATCCACCCATCACACCAGTATCTGCAGTAACAATACGATAATGGATACCCATTTTATCAAATGCTTTTTTATAAGCATTAAACATAGCTTGATAACTTACATTCAAGCCATCTAAATCTTTATCAAAGGTATAAGCATCTTTCATGATAAACTCACGAACTCGAATAAGACCAAAACGTGGACGTGGTTCATCTCTAAACTTGTTTTGAAATTGATAAAGTGAGATCGGTAAATCTTTGTATGAACGAATATGAGAGTTTGCGGCTTGAGCAAACAATTCTTCATGGGTTGGGCCTAAAACAAACGAGCGATTGTTTCGATCTTTCATCGAAAACATGCTATCACCAAAAAGATCTCTTCGTTGTGAAGCAATATAAACTTCTTCAGGAATTAGTGAAGGCATCAACACTTCTAAAGAGTTGATGGCGTTCATTTCTTCGCGAACAATATTTTCAATTTTTCTAAGTACTTTAAGTCCAAGTGGCAAATACATATAAACACCAGAAGAACTTTTTTTAATAAAACCAGCTCGTACTAGTAAGTTTCCACTTGTAGCTTCTTCATCTTTCACGTTTTCTCTTAATGTGAAAAAATAACTGTTGTTTAATTTCATAATCTACCTCTACATTCTAACTGATTATATCATAGCAATTCATTTGTGTGATAAAAAAACAATACGCAATCTTGTTTTTGTTGAAAAATCAAGTTGATGAGTAATGTTATTAAGCAATAGTTAAGCTAGTATTGTTATAGCATCTTATATGTAAAGAGTAAAATCATCAAAAATACGAGAAAAACATAACATGTGAACATTGATAACTGCATTTAAAGATTGATAGAATAAAAGAAAGAAGGGGTAGGTTATCTATAGGCCAATATCATGTGTAACTTTACAATTGTAGAAGTAATAGTTGAGAAAGACTATTTTCACATGGTCTTTTTTTATTGGAGGTAAGGTATGAAAAAAACAACGATGATTGTTCTAGGTTTGCTTGCTTTTGCAAATGCAATACTGTTAAGTGTCGTATCTGCTTTATTGATTTTAGTTTCAGATGAAGTTACGATTGATACAATATTTATTAAGGATGTCGATGCTCGCTTAGTTTTAGTGGCAAGTGCGCTTTTAGCGATGCTTATACTTTTGTTTACTGTTTTGTTTAGACAACCCAACAATAAAGCCTTTATCTTTTTTCTATTTCTCGCTATTTTAAGTGTATTTATAGGGTATTTAATGTTGCCTGCAGCGTTAATCTTGATGATAATGGCTTTGTGGCACAAGCTTGCTAAAGAGCAAAAAGATGTCAGAGAAATTAGTCAACAAGAGTAAAAAGAAAAAAAAGAAAGGCTGGGTTGTTTTAATAGTTATACTAAGTATTGTTTTAGCAATGTTTCTTTGGGTTTATTTTGTTTGGATTGGTGGCCCAAGCACATGGGCAAAAGCGATTGCAAGTGCACCTTTGGATAGTGAGAGTACCTCTATTGTTATGAAAAACATGCAACGTGTTGAATCATTAAACAACATCGATGTGTTTGTATTAGGCATGGTCGATTCAAAAGGTGAAGCTTTTGTAGATGATGCTCAAATAAGCTTTGTGTATATTAATCTTGATGATGTACAACTAGCTAACAACACAATTTTAGAGTTCACATCACAAATTGCGCAAGTAATCCAATTGAGCAATGAACAAGGTTGCAACATTCAACATGCCTCCATTGGTTTAACAAGTGATGATCATGTGGTTGTCTCACTAATTGTGAATGTTAATCAAGCCATTGCGTATTCCAACAATCAAATTGATGAAGAAACGTATTATCAATCCATGCAAATAAAAATACAAGATCGTGATTTTGTCATGGACTTAGTTCAAAATTACTTAGATCGTCAAATTGGAAAAGCGATAATTGATTCAATTTTAGACGCACTTTTTCAACGAGGTAATGAATGATGAAAAAGATATTTACAATCGCTTCGTTGTTATTGAGTATTAATCAATGCCAAAGTCAAGACATTGAAGCAGTTCATAGTTATTTGCACTTATGGGCACTTGCCAATGGCTATGTAGATGAAGCGGGTGACATTGATACTTTTCGTTTGTATGTGATTTTAGTAAGTGATGGAAAACATGATCCTGGTGAAAAAGCGGTTAGGGATGCTGCGTATGTTGCCTATGATATAAAAAAAGCAGAAGAGCAAGCAAAAAGTGGATTAGATAATTATAATACTGAGTTAACAGAATCAGCCATTAAGTTAAGACCCAATGAATATCGATACTATAGTGTGGATACGATTGTTCGTTACACAAAGCCAGAGTATGTGTTAAACGATATTGATAATCAAATTGAACATGCAAAAAATAAAGGTGAAACTAGTAGTTTTGTAAACTTGACATTATCGATGCATGCCAATCGTTTTTCAAATCATCAATTTGAGAAAATTGATGAAGTCGCATTTGAACATAAAGGGTTGCATCGCATTAAAGCACAAGAAGAGTTTCGAAAAAATACCGTCCAATCTTGGAACAATCTATTAGCGAAAGATCTTAATCAAGCAGATGATATAGTTTACTATGAGCAATACATACGACATCAATATGCATTGGTTCAATCATGGCAAAAACAAGCAAGCATCACTAGTAGTGAGTTTGATCAAAACCAGCTAAAAATCGCTCGCCAACAATATGAAAAAATTAAAAACGACTATAAAAATGTGCTTTACGATTATTACTATGATAAAATCGAACCGTAAAGTTAAACCGCTATTGAGTAATGATGTTTAAAATACGATAGTAGTATGAAAAGAGTTAGTGTTTGACTAACGTGTGCTGATGTGCTATTATAACAACGCAGTTAATTAGTTGAAAGTAGAAGCACTCTTCTCACCTGATTTCTTAAGGAAATAGGTCGACGCAACATCTTACCAATTTTGAGGGTGAAATGTTTTGTTGGGTGCTCTATGAGTACCCTTTTTATATGAAAATACCCGGAGGTGAACATATTATAAAAAAAGTTGGAAATGACGATTTAGTCAATGAAAACATCCGCTTTAAAGAAGTCTTAGTTATTGGTCCAGAAGGCGAACAACTTGGGATTTTATTGCGACGTGAAGCACTTGAAAAAGCTTATGAGTTAGAACTGGATTTGCTGTGTGTAGCACCAAATGCAAAACCGCCAGTTTGTAAAATTATGGATTATGGACGTTATCGCTTTGAACAACAGAAAAAAGCTAAAGAAGCAAAGAAAAATCAAGCAGTGACAGAAATGAAACCGATTCGACTATCCCCAGTTATTGATACGCATGACTTTGAAACAAAGTTAAAACATGCACGTAAATGGCTAGAAGATGGTATGAAAGTAAAAGTGGATATGCGCTTTCGCGGGCGTTTAATTACACGTTTAGAAGTTGGTAGAAAAGTGATGAAGCAGTTTATGGATGCAACATCCGATATTGCCAATGTTGAAAAGGCCCCTTCACTAGAAGGTAACATGATGCATGTTATTTTGGCGCCGAAAAAGAGCAAGTAAAAGGAGAAAACAATTATGCCAAAAATGAAAACAAAAAAGGCGTTGGCAAAACGCGTTAAAAGAACGGGATCAGGCAAACTAAAACGCCAACATGCTTATGTGTCCCACTTTGCAGCAAATAAATCGCAAAAACAAAAACGTAAACTAAGAAAAGGCACTTTAGTTTCAAAAAGTGACTACAAACGCATTAAATTGCTGCTAAATGATTAGAGAGGAAGAGTAGGATGCCAAGAGTAAAAAATAGTGTGGCCACTAGAGCCCGCCGTAAAAAAGTATTAAAATTAGCCAAAGGTTATTTTGGTTCAAAACATACATTGTACAAAACAGCTAACGAACAAGTGATGCGTTCACTTCGTTATGCTTACCGTGATCGTAAACAACTAAAACGTGAGATGCGTAAATTATGGATTACACGTATTAACGCAGCAGCACGTCAAAATGACATTAGTTATTCTCAATTAATGCACGGCTTACGTCTTGCTAAAATTGAAGTAAACCGTAAGATGTTGTCTGAAATTGCTATTTCTGATCCATCTGGATTTAGTGGAATTGTCGAAAAAGCTAAAAAGGCACTAGCGAAGTAACAACATGGAAGATGCACGAAAAGTCCTTAATGATTTGTTAGTTGATATGTTTAATCACATTTTAGTGTTGGAACAAAAAAACTTACAAGAAAAAGGCGTAAAGCTTTCAATGAGCGAAGTGCATACCTTAGAAAATATTCGTAAAAGCGAAACTAAAACAATGTCTGATGTAGCGAAACTTTCTTTAGTTACACAAGGAACATTGACGGTGGCTGTTAATCGATTACAAGAAAAAGGGTATATTACTCGTGAAAAAGATACAGATGACCGTCGCATAGTTCGCTTAACACTTACATCTAAAGCAACAGAAGTCTTACAAATACACGATCATTTTCATAAAGAGATGATTGATGCTTTTATTAAAGATTTACATGTCGATCAAGACCAAGCATTAATCAGTAGTTTAGGAAAAATTATGGAGTATTTTAAAGAAAATTATTAGACCGAATTCATTCGGTCTTTTATAATGCACCAAAGTCAACACAATGTTGTCTTTGTGCTAAAATTATTGTTAAGGAGTAAGATTATTATGAAACATATTTATCAAGAAAATGATCCAACACGACCAATCTTTGTCTTATTACATGGAACCGGGGGTAATGAAAGAGATTTAATACCACTGGCTCAAATGATTGATGAAAAAGCAAGTTATTTAGGAGTACTAGGAGAAGTAAGTGAACATGGAATGCCACGCTTTTTTAAACGATTAGAAGAGGGTGTCTTTGATGAAGAAGATTTAGTGTATCGTACAAACCGATTGCATGAATTTTTACAAAACTTCTTTGAGGAAAATAACATTACGAGAGAAAAAGTAGTCTTATTAGGGTATTCAAATGGTGCAAACATGGCACAAAGTTTATTGTTGCACTATCCTAACACTTATCCATACATCATGATGCATCATCCCATGAATGTGAAAAAACAAATGTCATTTACAAGCGGTGATGTTGCGAAAGTGTTTATTGGAGCAGGATTGTATGATCCATTGTGTCCAAAACAAGAAAGCGATCTTTTAAAAGACCGCTTAGAATTAGCAAACATTAACACGACATTACACTTTGAAGATGCTGGTCATGAACTAACTAGAAATGAATTAATCATAGCTACTTCATGGTATGAAAATCATGTACTGTAATTACTTTAATTGTGAGTATAAATCATCAAACGCCTGTTTCTTTTCATTAGCAATCTTTTGAAAAACAGGTGTTTTTCTTTGGTTAAACATCATAATTGCCCATGTGTTCCACAGCAAATGATGAAATCCCTCCCAATACATTAGCGTCTGTTCTAAGTTTTTAGGGTATTGTTTATCAAAGTATGCCTCTAAAAATTGATGACGAAATATAGGATTAGTAATGTTATTCTCACTTAAAAAGGAAGTAACATCAAACATAGGATCATTATCACCAGCATACTCATAATCGAGTAAGTATTCTCTTTGAGTGTGAAAACCAATGTTATCAGCCACCCAGTCATTGTGACATAAAGTTGAAACTTGACGATTTTCTTGTACATAGTTTATAAAAAGCAATGCCCGATCATCGGATATCATTGGATGTTCAATATGATTGCGATAGGTTTTAAATATTTTTATAGGATCAAACTCATGGTGAGATAGCGTTTTTAAAGAGTGAAGTTTGCGCATTAGTTTGCCTACTTTTTCATATTTGTCAAAAGATGTGTATTCATTAAAGCCTAACAAATTATCAACATATTTTGTTACTTTAATACCATTGTTTGGGTTGTAATACACTGTCTTCACATCAATATCAAGGCTTTTTACAAGTTGTAATGCTTTTTCTTCATTAACATAATTGACAACATGAGCACTATCTTCATAAGGGACTCGTAATACATAGTCCTTATTATCTACTGTAATTTTATAGTTTTTATTTGTTAATCCTTTTTCAAGTTTAACGATATTCGTTGCGTCTTTATTAAAGATTTGTTGGATAAGTGATTCAATCATAAATGCCTCCCATAGTAAAGTTTACTCTTTTTTGATAGAATAATAAAGTGAAGTACGAAAATGTTTGTTTAATGACCTTCAATGTGTCGTTTATACATAAAAACTTAGCACTACGTTGGTTGTATGTAACCAACCCTTTTTATCATGCTTTTATCAAAGAGTACACATTAAAATCATCAATTCATCAAGTAATAGAGGACTTAAAAGAAAGTAATACGCATGTTGTAGGGTTAAGTGTGTATATTTTTAATCATGAAAAAAGCAAGCAACTAATTCAAGCTATTAAAAAGCAATTGCCACATATCCTTATTCTTGTTGGTGGACCTGAGGTGACTTATCAAGTAGAACAGTGGTTAGAATATGGTGCACACAAAGTGATTAAAGGAGAAGGCGAGTTTGCCTTTTGGCAAGCAATTGAATCGGATGATATTTATGGTGTTGCAACAAAAGACAAACCAAATACCAGTGTATTACAAGTTGATTTGCATAAGTTAGAAAACTATCCTAATCCATATTTTTTAGACATTGATAAAAAGGATGAGCAATATCGATATTTGTATGTAGAAGCATCTAGAGGATGTCCATTTTCGTGTACCTATTGTATGGCATCGATAGAACATGGCGTTCGTTCTTTTTCTCTATCTTACATGCAAAATATCCTATCACAGATTGAACATTCTAATGTAAAATCGATCAAATTTTTAGACCGGACATTTAATAGTTCACCAAAGCGAGCCTTGCAACTTATTGAAGCATTAAACAACATCAAACGACCATTATCAGTACAAATAGAAGTAGAAGTGTCTATTTGGGATGATTTGTTGCATGACTTTTTTATTAAGCATGGAAAAAAAGATCGTTTTCGCTTTGAAATTGGTATTCAAACATTTAATCAAACAACACTAAAAAGTATTCAACGAAAACAAAACAATGAAAAACTAAAACATGTCATTGCCTCATTAACACAAGCAGGTTATGTCGTCCATGCAGATTTAATTAGTGGTTTACCTTATGAAAATAAAGCACAGTTTGCACGATCCTTTAATGAACTACTTAAGCTCTATCCAAGTGAAATTCAGCTAGGAATACTTAAAGGCTTGCATGGTACAAAACTTAAAGAACAAGCCAAACATTTAAACATCGTCTTTGATCCACAACCTCCATATAGCATTGTAAAAAGTCCATGGATGAGTGAAAGTGATTTATTGGATATGCAATATGCCGCATTAGCTGTGGATAAAATATACAACAAACAACTAGCACTTTCGCTAATTCAATATGTGGCAAACAAAGACATTGATATGTTGGATTATTTTGTTGATGTTGGCTGTTGTATAAGCAAATTAAAGCATCCTTATCAAGTTAAAGATGTTGTAATGTGTATATTGCATAACACAAACGTTGTTACTTTTGATAAGGCACTAGCCTTGCTGGCACTAGATTTTGGTAAAAAAAGCAAACAAAAAGTGAAAGATTTACCGTTTATTGAGTTTGATAGTGATGATGTGATGAAAATGCAACTTGATATCAGTGAACGTTTATCACTGCCACTATCTATGTGGCGTTCTAACAGTTGGTTGTATGTTTGTGATGTCCATGATGAAATAGGTTATCAATGGATTGTCTATAGTATGAAAAAACGGTATTATTATTTTAAAGGAGCACAATTTGTTTATGAACAAGACCATACTATTAGCCACCCATAATCACAATAAAGTAAAAGAATTTCAAGAAATTTTACAACCCTATGGGTATGATGTACTTAGTTTAAAAGACATTGGCTACAACAAAGAAATTAAAGAAGAACACACTACCTACAAAGACAATGCCATTGCAAAAGTAGAAGCACTAGAACATGTTTATGATGGTATTATTATTGGTGATGATAGTGGGTTTGAAATTGCAGCGCTTAACTTTCAGCCTGGTGTATATTCAGCCCGATTTATGCCAGAGTACTCGATAAAAGAAAGAAATCAAGCGATTGTAGAAAAACTTAAAAATGAGGATGATCGTTCATGCGCGTTTGTTTGTAGCATTGCTTGTTTAAAAGATGATAAACTATGGGTAACGATAAATCGATCTTTTGGAACTGTCGCAAAAGAAGTTGAAGGAACCAATGGTTTTGGTTATGATCCAATCTTTATTCCACTAGGCTATGATAAACCATTTTCATTGTTGGATCGATCCATAAAGAATAAAATATCGCATCGTGCTTTAGCGATTGAAGCGTTAGTACAATATTTGGAGAACAGTTAAATGAAACGTTGGTTAGTAATTTCGATGATTGCATTTTTTATTGCTAATATAGCTAGTAGTATTGTACTAGTTTCTTTTAATCGTTCGCTATTTAACGATTTTTATACTAAAAATGCAACTGCAGAAACTTTAGAAATGTCACTTGACGATTTAAATCGAGCAACCGACCACTTATTGTCGTATATAGTAGGTGATAAAGAAGACTTAGACATTGTAGTAACGATCAATGATGAGCAAACGCAAATGTTTAATCAAAGGGAAATTGACCATATGGTTGATGTAAAGGATTTGTACAATGCGATGGTTATTGCTCAGGTAAGTGGGTATGCAATTTTTCTAGTAAGTAGCTTACTTGGTTATCTCATCCTTAAAAAACAATTTTTCTCAGCTCTTTTTGATGCAAGCAAGGCTGCGATAATTTTTTTAGCATTTGTGATTGGAACAATTGCAATTATGGCTATTGTTGATTTTAATAGTTTTTGGAATACCTTTCATCATGTGTTGTTTGATAATGATTTGTGGTTATTAAATCCTTTAACCGATCGTATGATAATCATGGTACCGTTACACTTTTTTCAACAACTTATTTTCCGTATTGTGTTAACTTGGATTGCTAGTGTTGGGTTATGGTTTTTGTTTGTGAAAGCCATGAGTTTAAGGAGCGAGTTATGATTCATGTCGTTTTGTATGAACCAGAAATCCCACAAAATACAGGCAACATATTACGCTCCTGTATTGCATTTAACGCCCAGTTACATGTTATACACCCATTGGGGTTTTTGTTGAGTCAACAAGCCTTTAAACGCGCCAAAATGGATTATGGAGATATATCTAGCATTATTCAACATGATGATTGGGAAGCTTTTATTCAGCAAGCAAAGGGAAGGGTTGTGTTTGTTACTCGCTATGGACAACAAGCCCCAAATGAAAAAGACTTTTCCATGGTCGATGAAGATATTTATTTAGTCTTTGGTAAGGAAAGCAGTGGTATACCATTGGATATTTTATCTGATCATTTTGAGGATTGTATTCGCATTCCAATGGTATCATCAGCTCGTAGTATTAATTTATCCAATAGTGTGGCTATTGTTTTGTATGAAGTTATTTCCCAACAAAACTATGAAGGATTATCAAAAGTGGAAGTTCAAAAAGGGAAAGATTGGTTGAAAGAGTACAACAAATGATCGATAACATGCTAAGTAGTAAAGAAAAACGATTTTTGTTCTTTAGCTTTGTGCTAGGGCTTATTTTGTATGTTTCCTTTTATCGTTTTTTCCTATTTAGTCAACATCTAATTTCACTAAGCTCAACTGCAGATTTAATGAGTTTGACTTCTTTAAATGTTGTAAAGCTATATTGGCCAATTTCAGTTATTGCTCATGTTATGGATACACAGTTAAGTTTTTCCATGATTGTTGTTGGATTAACACGATCAGTACCACTTCAAATGATCATTAGTTTGATGTTGATTGTGTATTTAGGTTCGAATATCTTTAATAAAGAACATCCTTTCTATCGTTATCAACAGATTATTTTAATGTATATATTATTATTGATTGTGTGTCACTTTGTGTTTTTGCTTTTATTTTTGTATGGTTTTTTAGGAGGTAGTATTGCAACAGCATTAGCTAGAGTTGTATTAAGTGGTCAGTTTGCGATGGTGATGTCTGTTGTGTTTTTATTAGTTCATTTGTTATACATGCTACGATTGTTTATGCAATACGATACTTTTTATAAAAAGGATTTTAATGAGTGATGATTGTATAATTTATTAAAATCTACTATAATAAGCAATGAGGTGATGAGATGATTAGCAACATTAATGATTTTATATCTTTGGCAATCATCGTTGTCATTGTTATAGTTTTTGTCGGTGGTTTAATCCGAGCTTTTATTAAACAAAGAATATCTAAACAAATTCAAGAGGAAATTGAATATTATAAGGAGTGGTAATCGTTGGATAGTCCTCAGATAGGGTTTTATATCGCCTTAGGAATTTTACTTATACTTTCAGGTGTGTTTTCTGCGAGTGAGACGGCTTATTCTAGTGCGAATAGCATACGCTTAAAGCAGTTAGCTAAAAGTCAAAACAAACGCGCTAAACTTGCCTTAGAACAAGTAACCCAATACACACAAATATTGACAACAGTATTGATTGGAAACAACATTGTTAATATTACTGCCACATCATTGGCAACGTATATTTTTTCAGTATGGTTTAGTGAAGCAGGTGTGCTATATGCCACTGTCATTATGACCGTTTTTATTTTGCTTTTTGGAGAAATTATCCCGAAAGTACTTGCGAAACAACACGCGGAAGATATCGTGCTTTTTATGTGTTATCCATTGCATGTTTTAAAAACAATGTTACATCCAATTGTAAAGATTGCATCTGGTGTTGAACGTAGAATTGTTGATGAAGACAATAAAAAAGTAACCGCCACCGAAGATGAACTTGTAGAGATTGTACAAACCATTGAAATGGAAGGTGTGCTTGATCAAGAAGAACGTGAGCTAATTGAAAGTGCGATTTTATTTGATGATAAAAATGTACGTGAGGTTATGAGACCTAGGGATGAAGTTGTCTTTTTATATGATAACGCCACTCGCCAACAAATCTTAGATGTTGTTTCTACGCATAAATATTCTCGCATTCCTGTAATTAGTTATGAAGGATTGCACGCTGTTGGAATTATTCGTGAACGTGATGTTTTAGATTGTCTATTGGGAGATAAGCCAATCGAAATGGATTACTTACTAAGAAAAGTAACCTTTGTGTCTCAACGACATCGTTTACAAACTGCACTTGAAAAACTTCAAAAATCACGAGAACACATGGCTATTGTGGTTGAGAACATGAAGAGCATGAACTTTGTTGGGTTGATTACATTAGAGGATATATTAGAAGAAATTGTTGGGGAAATTTACGATGAATATGATGATCTTCCAAGGTTTGTTATTGAAATCGGGCATCACACCTTTGAGATTGATGGTATTGTCCCAATCAAACAATTTTTTGATGACTATTTAGAGGAAGAACCAAAACCCAAAACATCTGCCAAAACATTTGCGGATTGGATTGATGAACTAGCCAAAGATACGAAGATTCGAAAAAACAGAGAATTTTTGTATGAAAATATATCACTTAGAGTGCTTGGTGTAAAAGATTATCGAGCGCATAAAATTGAAGTTAATGTATACTCACGCATGGACGATGAGGAATAAAAGGAGAAAAACATGTTTGAAGAAATTAAAACAACCAAAGCACCACAAGCCATTGGACCATATTCCCAAGCAGTTAAGTTAGGTGATTTTGTGTATTTATCAGGACAGTTACCAGTAGATCCACTTACTGGAGAAATTGTAGCTGGAAACATCATGGAACAAACATACCAAGTGTTTGCAAACATTGAGGCTGTACTTGAAGCAATGAACTTAGAATTAAGACATATTTTAAAGATGACCGTGTTTATGAGTGACTTATCCGATTTTGAAGAAATGAATCAAATCTATGCCACACTTATGAGTGATCCTTATCCTGCTCGTTCTACAATACAAGTTGCACGATTACCTAAAGATGCAAAGATTGAAATAGAATGTGTTGTTATTGATACATTAGAATATGAGAAAGCGATGAAAGAACACCATCATCACCACGATCATGACCAACAACACCATCATCACCATGATCACGGTCACGATTGCGATTGTGGGCACGATCATAACTGTGACTGCCATGATCATGAGCATCCAGAACAAGAATGTGAAGGAAACTGTTGCGGATAATCCGCAACTTTACTTTTTATTAGGAACTTTAAAACTAGGTGCGAATGATAGTGGGGATGGTGATACTTATGAACATAAACAAAATCATGTTTCTATTTGAAAACAACAACCAATGCATGGGCGTTGATTTCACATTAAAAACCACTCATTATTCATGTAGCGCTCAACAAGTTTTGCATGAGGCTTGTTTAATGAATGGTCATACTATAAAAGGTAGCGTTGATGCTATTCGACATCATTTAAAAATTAGACAAAAATGTCCTGTATTAATTAGTGTGGTTAATAAGTGTTTGTTTTTCCCACTACCACTTGCACATCATCATCAACTTGTGTGGGTTCGATACGTGCCTTCTATCAAATGTAAAATGATCAATCAACATCAAACACAAGTAAACATTTTAGATCATCAGTTTACTCTTGATGTTAATCAACGCATGATTAAACGACAGATTAAACGCTGTCAAGCGTACGTTGACATATTAACTAAGAATGAATTAGAATGGGATTGTCGTAACGCATCACCCATCGGATTTAATGAGTTACTGCAGCAAAATGAGAATTATCGAAAGGAATATTCATGAAATTATCAAGTCACATACGATCTGTTGTGTTAGTCATACTTTCAGCTTTTGTAATGTCTTTTTCATTGCAAGTTTTTATTGAAGCGGGTGATTTGTTTCCTGGTGGATTTACCGGTATTTCTATTTTAATACAACGTTCACTGCTGCGTTGGTTTAATGTATCCATACCATTTGGTGTGTTGTATATTTCATTGAATATTTTCCCAACTATTTTAGTGTATAAATACGTAGGTAAGTGGTTTACTCGTTATTCAATGCTGCATATTTTACTTATAAGTATTTTTACTAGTATTATTCCACCCATTGCATTGACTTACGATGTTTTTTTAATCGCCGTCTTTGGTGGTGTTATTCTTGGTCTTGGAGCATCGTTGGCTTTATATGGTAATGCTAGTGGTGGTGGTACGGACTTTATTGCTTTATACATATCAAATAAAACGCATCAATCAGCATTTCAATATATTTTGTACTTTAATATTTCATTGTTAATTATAGCTGGTTTACTCTTTGGTTGGGAACAAGCATTGTACTCTATGATTTTTCAATATGTCGCAACACAAACGATAAACTCCATGCACAATCGTTATAAACTTGTCGGATTGCGTATGTTTACTTCGATACCCGATAAGGTGACAGAAGCGATATTAGAGCACTCACGTCATGGTATTACAAAGTTATGGGGTGAAGGTGGTTACACAAAAAAACCAAGAGCGATGGTATACATGGTTGTTAATGCATATGAAGCTAGTGAAGTTGTTCAATTGGCAAGAAGTGTAGACCCAGAGATTTTTATCGATATGAGCAACATTGAAAAAGTGTATGGTAATTTTTATCAAAAACCATTAAATTGATGTTATTTGACATTATACCTTGAGTTATAAAGAGGATAATGATAAACTACTTAAGTAACTTAAGTAGGTGAAATAGTGCAAGATCATAAGAAACAACTAGTAGAATCTTTAATTGTGAACTTTAAAAAAATACGCCTGTTTGAAGCGCGACTTTTTAATCACCCACAACATAACAAGCAACAAATCCCTTATCATCATTTGATGATATTACAACAGTTAACAGAAGAAGGACCGATTCCACTTTCTAAGATTAAAAACGATTACAACATTAGTGCTTCAGCAGCAACTCAATTTGTCAACAAACTAGAAAAAAATGGCTATATAACTCGTGCTGCAAATCCAGATGATCATCGCAGTTATCTAATTCAGTTATCAAAAAAGGGTAAAACAGCAGTGGATAACTCGACAATCGAAACCCACAAGTTTATGGAAGAGTTATTAGCTTATATAGGAAAAGAAGACACAATGAAACTAAAAGAAATTGTGGATAAGATCGTTGAGTTTTATTACTTACAACAAGAAAATAAATAACAATAGTTTGTAAATGATGGAATAATCATT
>CAYZMP010000027.1:0-23032 GCA_964479585.1 uncultured Erysipelothrix sp. | reverse complement strand
AAAGGAGAACATCATGTTTAATAAGACTACATCTGCAAGAATAACAAAATACTACCAAATATTTAATGAACTAACAGATGATACAATTTCTACATTAAATGTAAGTTCTAAAAATATTCGCCATCAAAGCATCAATCGCTTTTATCAATACAACAAACCTGTTTATATTAAATGCACCAAAGGCATAGTAATGCTTTCATTAGCTAATGAAGAAGATCAAAAAAATGTTGATTTTTATGTTGTTCATCGTGTTGTTAAGTTAAATAAAAAAATCTTGTTCAACTTTGTATCACTGACAAAATCAAGCACATTAGAAATTTATACCGAACCTAACACGAAAAGAACTGTTGTTCAGCTTGATAATGAGATTAAAATACCAAAAATTACACCTTCTTTTGATATTAAACAAGTGTATGCCTATTATTATCAAGTAAAAGGTTCACCGTATTTCTTTAGTGGGGAAAAACATAGCTATTGGGAGTTGACGTATGTCGATACAGGACAATTAAAAACAACGATAAACGGAACTACCCATGTATTAAATGATAAAGATATGCTTTTGTATGGACCAAATCAATTTCATAATCAATTCATTGATAATGATCGTGTATGTTCTTACTTGACCATTATGTTTGAAATGAATCCAAAAGAATATGCCACCATTATTAATCGGAAATTTCATATTCACCGACATTTGTATCCGATTATGCAAAAAATAATGAAAGTTACCACAAACGATAGTGCAATTAATGAGCAACTTTTGCTCAATTACATTAAAGAGCTAGTGTTGCAACTTTATCAATACGATCAGGTTGAAGCTCAATCTTTAACGACACCTACGCAACAACGTTTTGAAGATGAAATGCTCAACGAAATCATTGTTTATATTCATGAGAACTTACACGAAGCATTAACTGTTGAAGGTATTTGTCAAAAATACGCCATTAGTCGATCGACACTTCAAGCACTCTTTAAAAAGAACTTAGATGTAGCGCCTAAGCATTACATTAACGAAAAGAAACTCGCACAAAGTAAATTGCTTATTAAAGAAAACAAATACACTTTATCAGAAGTAAGCGATATCCTAAGCTTTACTTCCATCCATTATTTCTCTCGTACCTTTAAAAAGCGATTTGGTATTACTCCAAGTGAATATGCAAAATCCATTTATAAGTAAACAAAAACTCATCTTTCGATGAGTTTTAGCGTTTAATGGCATAAATGTAATCATCAATGAACTCGCCAATGCAATCCATCACTAAATCTTCAAAGGTACATTCAATGCTTTTATTAACCACTTTATGGTATTGATTTGGTAACCATTGATACAACACAGGCATCAATATCTCATGATTGTTTATGTTGTATTGCAATGTTTCAATCGCTTGAGTAACTTTTTTATAAGGTAAATAATATCGAATACGATCGGAGTATGAATATGCTCGTTTAAGTTTCTTCGCTTTATCATCGCCTGTGTAATATTTCTGCCAATACTTCGGATCATCCATCATAACACTTTCAAGCACTTCACGAAGATGAGATGGGTTTTCTACCATCATCTCTTTTTCAATCTGTTCTAAAGAAAACAATGCTTGACGATATCCAAAAGTTAATCCAGGACCAACTTTTAAGATTGCAATATCATCATCGACCATTTGACGTAATCCATCTTTTGTTTGATAGTCTGTACTATGTCCTTCAAAGACAAGCGATGGGTATGTTTTTTTAGATTCTACTAAATCTTGTGCCTTTTTAGAATCATAGTAGAACACTTGATTATCACCAAACTCCACACCTGGTTGAACAACAATGCCTAGAACATCATCCCAGTTATGAGCAGGTAGACTTTCTTTAAAAATACTCACTTGATTTTGAAAGTCACTGACTTTCGTTACTTCTAGTGTATCCACTTCTTCTTGTTCACCACCAGGTATCGGTACTTCACTACCAACGATAAAACAAGGTTTTATCGCTTGTGGATCTTTTTTCTTTACATCTTCAAAAGCTTGATTGGCTACATCCATAAGTAGTGCTGCACGTTTAGCAACTGTTTCTACTGCTAAAGGACGATGAGGATCATCGGTTGATATTTTCATCGATGTATCAATATGAATTTTGCTAAAGCCTGCATACACATATTCATAAATTAAAGTTTTGGCTTCACTCATTGCTTTTTGCTCATCATAGGCGACAAAAGTTAATGGACCTAAATGATCGCCACCTAAAATCACACGATTAAAATCATACTCCATTTCAGCACATAACGCTTTTACCATGTTCTTAAAGTCAACTGGTTTCATGCCCGTATATCCACCATATTGATCCACTTGATTTGCCGTTGCTTCAATTACTAGTGGTGTGTCTGTCTCTTTTGCCTTTTTTATGCACGCCTTTAAAACCATAGGATTAGCAGTGCATGCACTATATACACCTTTTATATTCGATGAACTTCGATTTTGTAATAATAATTTTAATGGATTCATAAACCCTCCTACTTTACAACCTCACTAACACTATAGCGAGATATTTCAAGGTGAGCTCCTTTTTTAACCTCAACAGTGAGAATATCACCATCAATATCGACAATCTTTCCATAAATCCCACCAGCAAAAATAATCTTTTTTCCTACTTGAATATCTTGATGCATTTGCATCAAATATTGTTTTCTCTTTTTAACCATGCCAAAGCTGTAAAAATAGTACACTACTAAAATTAAGACTAATAGTATACCTAAAGCAATGGATGCTCCTAAAACATTCTCTAACATATTTTCTCTCCTTTAAATGCCATCTTCGCTCTCAATTTCGTTATTCGTTTCTTGATATTCAAAGCGTACAATTTGCTCTTTCCCTGTTGTGACCATGTTGTTTGCTAATCCAATGACATCATCATCAAATTGACGCATCATGTTTAGTTCAATACAAAGTGGTAAGTTTACACCTGCTAAAACTTCAATATTCTCATAATCTTGTGCGACAATACATGCAGATTTAAATGGAGAACCACCAGGTAAATCTGTCGCAAAGATGATTCCTTTACACTCTTTGTTTAGCGATTCAATTGCTTCTTTCATCGCTGCTTCTAAGTTTTCACTTGTGTCACCTTCGACAAAATCAAGTGCATAAAAATGGCTTGGTTTTCCCCCGATTAACGTCATTGCACTTGCTAAGCCAGTCGCAAAGTTGCCATGTCCTGATACAATCATTCCAATCATACGTTGTCTCCTTCTATGTATAGTGTAACACCTTTTACAACACGATTCACACTTCCTGTTGGATCTGGGTTGTCAGGTGTTTTATGTAAAGCAAGTGATTTTAATAAACTTAAACTTTGAGCCACTACTAAGTAACCAAGAGCAATCACACTAGTTGGACAATGCTCACATTCTGTTAGTGCAATCAATTGATGATCATACTCTTTAACAAGAGCATCTTCTTTAGTATCGATTACTAAAATTTTTCCTTTGTTTCTTTCTTGACTCATTTCCTTTAACAAATCTAGTTCATAACGACGTACATGATCAATATTGGATAAAAACATGACACTTAATGTATTCTTATCTAAAAATGACTTTGGTCCATGTCGAAACCCTAAAAATGAATCAAACAAACTAGCGCATTCACCACCCGTTAACTCTAGAAGTTTTAGAGCTGATTCTTGAGCAATCCCTTTAAATACATGACTTCCTAAATACACAATTCGATTAAAGTCAAAAGCGGATAGTTGATCATTCACGTGTTTAAATCCACTGGATAAAAAGTTAGTAACGGCGCTGTTTAGTTGATCAATATGGTGTTGCGTAATACTAGTATCAAACAACAACAATGCCATTAAATACATGTTGGTAAAACTGCTAGTCATAGCAAATCCAACATCATGAGTCTCTTCAGTTAGCTCAATGGATAAAATATTGTCATATTCATTAACAAGTTTAGCTAGTTTTCCTTTGTTGTTACAAGTGATGAAAACATGTTTTACATCTTCACAATATTGTTGTACTTCTAAAAAAGCACCTACAGATTCAGGAGAATTGCCTGAACGCCCAAAAGAGACCATTAAAGTTGGTGTATGTTTGTTTAAGCAAACTGATACATCGGTTAATAAGTCTGTTGTCGCTATGGATTGCATATTGGCTGCTACTTTTGTTTTTAAGCTACCAATGAGTGCATTACCGACAAACTCACTACTTCCAGCTCCTGCAAAAATGATGGTTGCATTAGGATTGTCAATATATCCATCCACAAACTGATGGTATGCTTGTTTGTTATTATCGTACTGTGCTTTTGTTTTTTTCCAAGTTAATGGTTGTTGGTTTATTTCCGATGCGGTAGCGTACGCATCCAATTGTTTTAATTGCTCGATTGACAAATTAAAATACATAATATACCCCTTCTTTCTATTACACTTTTATTATAAAACAAAAGTGGTATAATAATTTTGTTAGTTTCGTGTTTTTATTTGTACTTTTTAACAAATTCAATTTTATATAATGCGCAAAAAGAAAAATAACCGTATAATAAAAGGCAAAGGAAGTGGCT
Source organism: uncultured Erysipelothrix sp. (assembly GCA_964479585.1). Classification (GTDB taxonomy): domain Bacteria; phylum Bacillota_I; class Bacilli_A; order Erysipelotrichales; family Erysipelotrichaceae; genus UBA6182. The sequence continues at coordinate 18,494 of CAYZMP010000027.1, read as the reverse complement.
TTATGAAAAAAAGAGATTTAAGACACATACATATATACGAAGATAAAAAAGGACAACATATTTTGTATAACGCTAAAAAGAAACTTGGTTATAAAATACCTGATGGTGATGTCGGTAAGATTGCGGCATTGCAATATCGCCCTTACTTAGTCTTTGCGATGGGAATTGTGTTGTACTTTTTATTTAATGTGAATTGGTGGATGAGTATTCTTGCCATGGGAGCCTTGTTTGTATTAGGAGAATACACATACAGGTTTGGTATGCTAAAAAAATACAGTGTGATTACAAATTACACACCGTACAACGTACTTGACAAATCCATTGGTGCATACAAACAGAATCCTCGTTCAATGCTAATTCGAGTTGGGCTTTATTTATCAATAGGGATTCTTCTTATTTACTCTATAAAAGATGCATCTTGGGCTTTAATAGAGACACAAATTTTACTAGTAGTTGCGGCCTTTTCATTTATTAATGGTGGCTATCATCTTTACATATTATTGACTAAAAAAAATAAGTAGACGACTAAAATTGATCCTCTACTTTTTTTTATGGAATGATAAAATATGGCACAATCATATCACTATGACTAATTAAGCCGTGATTACCACCTTCACTTGTTTGATGCATACCATGATCAGAGACAATGATGGTTGTTTTTGACCAACTCTCTAATAACTCATTTATCATCGTATCTAACATAGTTAAACGATTCATAGTTTGAGGGGCTAATGGACCATAACGATGACCAGCATCATCAAAACTATGAAAATGAATCATAAGCACATCAACATCATTCATTCTTTGTAATGCACTATCAAAGATCTCATCATCGGATGTACCATTACCATTGCTATCTAAATGTAATTTAACATCCACGTTAAGATCTAAAATATTTATGTTTCCTTCTAATAAAACTGCTGAGGCATTATTTTGTTTTGCAAGATCAAAAATAGTAGTTGTTTTAATTTGCCGAAAACGTCGATTTAACACACCATTATTAAGTGGCGATTGACCACTAAGCATCGCTGCCATACCAGCATTGGTTACTGGTGTATAAACGGACGTTGCTATTTTTGGATTTAACGATGTTATTGTCGGTGCGATGTTGTTGTTTTTAGCGTATTCAAATTGATGATACCCTAACCCATCCACTAATATAATCATTATTGGTATATTGTTGGATATGTAGTATTCACTATCATAATATAAATCCATTATTGAATGGGCTGGTGGATCTTCTAATATTCCCGCAACATCAAAAACAAGAATATTAAAATCCTCATCCACAACATCAAAGCTTGTGTCTTTCTTTAGCAGGAAAATATCATTTGATAAATATTGATGATCTCCTTGATAAGAAAACACTAAAAACGATGTCGCATCTGAAAGCTTAGATAATGGAAGTATCGTTTTTTGTTGGTAAGCATGCATTGTTTGGGTGTTTTTAGTAGATACACCATCTAACTTCAATACAGTTTCAAAGCCATACGACATGTGATTACCAACGGTAATTAAATGCTTGTCCTCACTTACAGAAAACAAAGTGACACCATCATCGGCTGTTGGCTGTTTCTTAATAAACATAAGATGGTTCACATCTTTTAGATTGAGAGTAGGTGGAAAAACATCGGAATGGATATGCCACTTATTGTCTTTAACATACACCAAAACTTCATCGTAATCCGACTCTATAAGGTTTGTCAGTGTGTCATTTGCGACAAACATAACATTGTACTGTTCACACTTTAGTTCATTGTTTTCAAAAACATCTTGAAGCGAGATTGCCAAATGCTTATTATCTGAAATGGTGTGCTCACTTAAATCATCCATATTAATGGACAAAGAATGCACTAAATCACCAATAATTTTAAGTTCTTTTATTAATGGTGGTTCAACAGTGTTGCTACAACCACTAAAAAGTGCAATAACTAAAAATAAGACAATCTTTTTCACGGTGCTTTAATTTCAACGATATTTTTAACGTTATCGCTTTTTTGATCACTTTCAACTTGCAAGTGATACTCATTGTCTTCTTCATAAAGATAAGCCACCGCTATCTTTTGTGCATCAAGTGTCACTTCATATCCATCACTAGCCACAAATACATAACTATCGAATTCTTTTATGGATGATAGCTCAAACACTACAGACAACGGTAAAGATTCTCTTTCATTAATTTCAACCAACTCTTCATTGTACTTTTCAAAAAAAGAGTTTAAGAAGTATAACTCATTGTTCATTACTGAAATAGACAGCATGTCTTTAACATGCATGCCTTTTGGCATATCAAGTGCAAAGAATAGTGGTGCATGTTCGTTAGTGTATTTAATCATCCCTTGCTTAAAGACATGCGCTTTTTCATCTTTTTTAAAGTCATCAATGGCTTCAAAAGAAATATCCATAGCATCTAGTTCAATGTTAAAGTACGCTAGTAAATCAGAGACATAAATAGCTTGATCGTTGCTTCCATAGTATTCTACTTCTTCATTTTCAATAAATGAATACACATTATCGACAAACAATACTCGTGATATTTCGATTGTTTCTTCATCATCCACTAAAGACAATCCAGCTAATTCAATGGTATCAAGTTGACCAACCCAATACATGGATCGCTCATCCGCAATCGCAACACGTAGTGGTGCGTGTGGTTGATGCAAAGCTTCTCCATCAATTTCCCATACAATGTATATGTCTTTGCTTTTTACAATGTTTGCTGGTACAACCATCGAATAACTATCTTTGGCTGTGATGGTTGCTTCATCAAACTGTTGTTGTTGCACATTGAGATTTTCCAATAATTGATTAAGTCTAACACCTACAACAGTCACTTCATTAACTTCACCACTAGATGATATATTAGTCATAGTAACTTCATTTGATGGAAGTTGTTTTATCTGCTCTACTGTAAATGTTTCTAAAAAATGCTGACTACTTAGTGTAATTTTATAATCGTCATCATTATTACTATTGGCACCATTTTGATTATTTGTTGTACAAGCACTTATCACTAGGACAACAGATAAAATTAGTGCGATTATTTTAATGTTTTTCATCGTTCCTCCTTCAACATCAATGCCAACTCTTTTGCTTGATTAATACTATAATTTATTGCTTGACTAGTAATGGTTGCTCCAGTCATCGCCACAATGTCATCTTCGTTTTTTGACATGTAGCGAACAATGTTTGTTGGCATGTTAATGCTTTGTTGATGATACTTTTGCGTAAACCAACCTTGATCAACTACCCCACCATAGTCGATTGTTTCTTGATGAGAGAGTATTCTTACTTGACTAATCGAGTTAGACGTTGTGTTTATTTCTACACCTACTATTAATCCTTCATGAAAACCTACTGTGTCAAATATCATCAATAAACCATCATTGCTTATCGCTAAAAACTCTAATGTTGGATACATATTTTTATACTGTTGATGATCCGTTTGTTTGTAACTTTTTTGAGTGTCGATTTCTAAAGCATAATTAGTATACTCTGTGTTAGTTTGACAAGCACTTAGAAAAAACAACACGATGACAAACCAACGTTTCATGGTGTGATTTCAATCTCAATTAAGTGTTTGTTCCAACGTTGACTAAAAGGATCTTGTGCAATGACTATTTCTAATGGACCACTTCCCCCTTGATCTGCAGATGTTGTACGCTCAAAGTTTCGCTCAAACACTACATACACATTATCATCCATTAACACATCTTGAGCTGAAACCATGGTTTGATAACCATCTTCAGATTTAAAGACAACCTGTTGATTGTCTAAGTCAATGTTTAAGTCAGTGAGTATTTCTTTAAGTTTTACACCACCAAAATCAGTAAGAACTGGATCATTACCACTTGATTTAATATTCGCTTGAAAATCAACTTTTGTATAATTATTGATAATTTCTGTAAGTGTTAATGTGTGCTCATCATTTTCACTAACAATCGTTAATATTACATCGTTATCATTGATTTGATTATCACCATCAGATGGTTGTTGACATGCCCCCAAAAACAACAAGAAAACAAAAGCTAAACCAACAAATTTTCTCATGGTACTAGTTCAATCTTAATTAACTGTTTAATGGACATGTTGTTTGGTAAATTAGGGGCAATTAACCAAATTGGACCACTGTCTTCATCCAATAATTCACCATCATCAAAGAATACCAGAATGTTTTGTTGTTCTTCTAGCATCTGTTGATCATATGCTTGAGAGTAACCATCTTGAGCAGTTAGTGCTAAACCACTCACTGTATCAACTTGAACATAGTCCAATACTTCACTTAGTAGTATTCCCTTGGCTTTAACCACAAACTCTGTGTCTTTACTTGTACGTGGGATATCTACTTCTGTCCAATCCATTTTGTTAAAGTCGGCACTTGTTAATGTCTGTGATACACTGCCTGAAATCTCTAATGATATGTCTTCTTCTAAGTGTGGTTGTGCTGTTGTTGAACAGCCAAAAAGTAATACTAGTCCACACAAAACTACACATGCTTTACTCCATGATTTTTTCATGTTCCCTCCTGAAATAAAAAACCTTACCAACATGGAAAGGAACTTGTATCCTTTCCACACTGGGAGGCATTGTCGTTTCCAACAATACCCAACGGTTAGTAACCATGATTAGGTAATCTAACTCGGATCTCTTGTCTTTATCATATCGTATTGTGAGAATAATTACAAAATAATTCCAACTATTTTTACATCCATATGATAGAATACATTTGTACAAAAAGGTGAACTTATGTTAAGAAAAGCAACTAAACAGGATGTCAATGATATTCTCTTAATCATTAATGAAGCGATTGCTTATTTAAAAGCCCAACACATTGATCAATGGCAAAACAACTACCCTAATCGTCAGTCCATTATTAATGATATAAATAATGGGGTTTCTTTTGTGTATGAGTGTCATGATCAAGTTGTTGGCACTATGGCACTCATCCTTGATAAAGATGTCGATTATGACATCATTGAAAATGGTCAATGGTTAAATGATGAACCCTATTTAACCATTCATCGTATTGCGATAAAAAACGAGTTTAAAAACTCCGGTGTTGCCTTAAACATGATGAAGCAAGCATTTCATTATGCATTGCAACATCATCGATACAATATTCGTATCGATACACACCCTGACAACAAAGCGATGCGTCGATTTTTAGAAAAACAACAGTTTGAGTATTGTGGTGTTGTTTACATCAATAAAATCGCAAAGCGATTAGCCTATCAAAAGATACTGAAGCAGCAATAACAATGATTTGCTTATGATTAACATAGCAAGCAATCATTTTTTCTTTTTGGTATAATATCAACATGAAAAAAATATTAAAACTTAAAAACATGATACAAATAGCTATTCTTATCTTACTGTATGTTTTGTATCATTTTGTGCTAGTTCCTGCTTTTGAAAACTCTAAAATAGATGTTGCGTTGCATGAATGTATTGATGGTGATACTGCAATATTTGACATAGATAACACATTAGAAACTGTACGCTTTTTAGTAGTAGATGCTCCTGAGAGAAATCAAACTTATTACGATGAAGCTGCTAACTTAACTTGTTCACTATTATCAAACAGTGACAATATAATGCTTGAAATGGATAAAAATGCGACATTAGATAACTACAATCGAGTCTTAGGTTGGATTTGGGTGGATGACACACTCATTCAACAACATCTTTTAGAAAGTGGATATGCAAAAATAGCTTACGTGTACGATGATTATAAATACACAAATCAACTAAGAAACATCGAAAAACAAGCGCAAGAAAACAAACTTGGGTTATGGTCAGTGGATGATTAAGTATCTTATGATATAATAAAAGCATGAAGCAACCAAGTGAAGCATACTGCGATAAAATTGAACAGGCATTTTCTATTTTAGGCCAACGCTGGAATGGTTTGATTTTGCATGCATTGCTTCATGGTCCTAAACGTTTTAAAGAGTTAGAACAACTCATTCCAAACATAAGTGGAAAGATGCTAACAGAGCGATTGAAACTTTTATCAAGTCATGGTTTGATTATTAAAAGTGATCAGCATTATATGTTAAGTGAAAAAGGTAAGCATTTAGATCAAGCAATGGAAGATTTAAGACAATGGGTAATTGAACATCCACAGTAATGAGCATATGTCTTGTTTAAGGGATGTTCTTTTTTTATAATGTATCTAGTTACTTTTAGTAAGTAAACAGGAGGATACAATGAATAAAACTAAATTAGCAGTTATTTATTACAGTGCATATGGTACCAATTTACAATTAGCCAAGTGGGCTAAAGAAGCAGCAGAAAAAGAAGGTGCTGAAGTACGATTATTACAAGTACAAGAACTTGCTCCACAAAAAGTGATTGATGGACAACCAGCATGGAAAGCAACCATGGAAGCAAGCAAGGATATTCCAGTAGCAACATCGGCTGATTTACAATGGGCAGATGCAATACTGTTTAGCATGCCATCTCGTTTTGGAAACATGCCTTCACAAATGAAACAATTTTTAGATATTCAAGGTGGATTGTGGGCAAATGGAGAATTAGTCAATAAATTTGTTAGTGCTATGAGTTCAGCTCAAAATCCTAATGGTGGTCAGGAAGCGACGATATTGAATTTCTATACAACAATGTATCACTGGGGAGCTATTGTTGTAACACCTGGTTACACAGATCCAGTATACTTTACAAGTGGTGGAAACCCTTATGGAGTGAGTGTTTCTGTTGATCAACAAGGAAACATGTTAAGTGATGTATCAGCATCGGTTGCAGCACAAACCAAACGTTTGTTGGATGTTACAACCACATTTAAAAATTAAGTTTAAAAGACGGGTACTCCCGTTTTTTTTATTCGACTTAATGTGTGAAAGTGATATAATTTGTGTTGTTAGAAACAGGTGAAATTATGAAAGAATATCACACTTTATCGATAGATGAGATTAAATCTCATCTTGAAACCAACGTTAATGATGGACTTACAGAACAACAAGCCCAACAGCGTTTACAAGAGCATGGTTTTAATGTGTTGACTCAAGAAAAAAAGAAAACATGGATTATGCGCTTTTTAGAGCAGTTTAATGATGTTTTAATTATTATTCTACTCATTGCAGCGGTAATATCCTTTGTGGTAGCCATTTATGAAAATCATGGTTATACTGAACCAATACTAATTGTTATTATAGTATTATTAAACGCTCTTATGGGTGTCGTTCAAGAAAGCAAAGCAGAAAAAGCACTTGATGCACTTAAGAAAATGAGTGCTCCACAAGTGAAAGTGATTCGAGAAGGGCAACGCAAAATTATCGATGCAAAGAATGTCGTTATTGGTGATATTCTTGTTTTAGATGCAGGAGATGTGATTGCAGCTGATGCTCGATTAATTGAAAGTTCAAGTCTTAAAGTTGATGAAAGCTCACTTACTGGAGAATCAGTAGCGGCTGAAAAATATACTACTGAAGTAGTAGCTAGTGATGCATCCATTGGTGATCGTCATAACATGGTGTATGCTAGTTGTGCCATCGTTTATGGATCAGCAACCGCAGTGGTAGTCGCCACAGCGATGGACACTGAAATTGGTAAGATTGCTCACTTACTATCTCAAGAAAAACAAGGAAACACTCCCCTTCAACAACATCTTGCCATCTTAGGCAAATATTTAGGATTTGCAGCACTATTAGTGTGTTTGGTTATTTTTGGTATTGGTTTCTTTAGTGGATTACCTCTCATTGAAATATTTATGATTAGTGTTTCTTTAGCAGTAGCGGCTATCCCTGAAGGACTACCTGCAATCGTAACGATTGTTTTAGCATTAGGTGTTCAAAAAATGGTTAAACAAAAAGCTGTTATCCGTCGTTTGCCTGCGGTTGAAACATTAGGCAGTGCTAGTGTTATTTGTACAGATAAAACTGGAACACTGACAAAAAATCAAATGACTTTAGTAAAAAGCTACCATGAACCATCAGATGGTATTGAAGATATTGCAAATGATAATAGTGATGAAACAAAAAAACTATTAATTTATGGAACATTATGTAGTGATGGTAGTGTTTCAAATAGTGAAGGAACCTTACAACATGTTGGGGATCCTACAGAGACTGCTATTGTTGCAGCAGCATACAACAACGGATTATTTAAAAATGATTTAGAGTTAGCTTACCCTCGAGTTGGTAAAATACCTTTTGATTCTGATCGAAAATTAATGAGTACGATTGTTGATATGGATGGTCAGTTAATGGTTATTGTTAAAGGTGCCTTTGATGAGATTGAAAAGATAAGCACATTTACTCATTATGATAAAACTAAGGATATTGTCAATACGTGGTCTAAACAAGCACTGCGAGTATTAGCTATTGCCATAAAACCAATTGATGAACTACCTAATTCAATTACACCTGAAACTATTGAAGTTGACTTACAATTTGTTGGATTAGTAGCGATGATTGACCCTCCAAGAGAAGAAGCAAAACATGCCATTGCCATTTGCCAACAAGCAGGTATTAAAGTGGTTATGATTACCGGTGATCATTTAATGACAGCATCAGCAATCGCAAAACAGTTGCATATTTTAAATGATGGTGATCTTTCTATTACAGGTAGCGAACTAAATGCCATGAATGATGATGAGTTGTTTGAAAAGATAAGAAACATTTCCGTGTTTGCGAGAGTGTCGCCTTCTGATAAAATACGTATTGTTAAAGCTTGGCAATCTCACAACGAAGTGGTAGCAATGACAGGCGATGGTGTTAATGATGCTCCTGCATTAAAAGCAGCTGACATTGGTTGTGCAATGGGTATTACAGGCACTGATGTGGCTAAAGAAGCGTCCGACATGACATTAATGGACGATAACTTTGCGACCATTGTAAAAGCAGTAAAAGAAGGTCGTAGTATTTACGACAACATTAAAAAGGTGGTTGGTTTCTTATTAGGGACTAACATTGGCGAAATATTTACCGTGCTAATAGCTATGGTGTTTTGGCAAGTATCCCCTCTTCTTTCAATGCAATTGTTGTGGATTAATTTAGTTACAGATAGTTTGCCAGCGATTGCGTTAGGGGTTGAACCTACAGAAGAATCAATAATGAATCGTAAACCAAAGCCAAAAGCTGAAGGAATCTTCGCTAATGGATACATTGTTCAAATTTTATTGTATGGAATCATGTTTGCCACATTAACATTGTCTGCGTTTTATATCGGTTGGCAAGTCAATAACGATCTAATCGTTGCACGCACAATGGCCTTTTTCGTTTTAGCCATGACTCAAGTCTTTCATTCATACAACATGCGATCAAAATTTTCATTATTTAGTATTGGCTTTTTTAAGAATAAGCAACTCAATCAAGCCTTTATCATATCCTTTACATTAACGTTGATAGTAATGTTTGTACCTGCAATTGCATCCATCTTTCAACTATCAATCTTAACTCCAACACTAACAATCATTGGTTTTGGACTGTCTATTGTACCTTTAGTTGCAGTCGAACTAGCTAAAAAAATGAATTGGATTTCAGTTAAACAATAAATAATCAAGCTTTTATTACATATCAAAAGGGTATCCAATGGATATCCCCTTTTTATATTTTTTGATTAATAGTCTGCTAACACTTACTTTACATAAGAAGTTCATCAAAGAAACTGCATAAAAAAACCAGATTACTCTGGTTTATACAACTTATTTTGGAACACTTTCCCAATCTTTTAGAAACTTTTCAATGCCTTCATCAGTTAGTTTGTGTTGTGTCATCTTTTCAATAACAGCATAAGGAACCGTTGCAATGTGTGCTCCTGCTTTTGCCGATAACAACACATGGTATGGGTTACGAATACTTGCCGCAATAATTTCACAGTCAATATCATGAAGCATAAAGATTTCAGCAATATCCGCTAACATAGCCATTGCATCTTCTCCTATATCTTCTAATCTTCCTAAAAAAGGAGACACATAACTCGCACCTGCTTTTGCGGCTAAGAGTGCTTGTTGGGCTGTGAAAATTAAGGTTACGTTTGTTTTAATCCCCTGTTTTTTTAGTGCACTTACTGCTTTTAATCCTTCGATTGTCATTGGAATTTTGGCCACAATATTAGGATGAATTTTCGCAAGTTCTACCCCTTCTTCAATCATCCCTGGTGCATCTAAACTTACTACTTCAGCACTAATAGGACCATCAACAATCGAAGTAATTTCTTTAACAACTTCTTTAAAATCTCTACCTTCTTTTGCAATCAATGATGGATTAGTTGTCACACCACTAATAACACCCATGGCATTGGCTTTTTCAATGTCTTTAACATTGGCTGTATCAATAAATAGTTTCATATTAGTTCCTTTCTTAGTCTAGTTTTAAATCGTATCCTTGTTCTTTAGCAACTTGCATATACTTTACTCGTACAGGATTTATGTTTTGATGTTTACTAATTATTTGTTCAGAAAATTTTCCAATTGGTTTGGTTAAATCACGCAAATCATAGTATTCACTTAATGCTTGATCATATTCTTTAAAAGCTTCATTATAATTGTTGCATTTTTGATATGAGTTGTAAAATACCTTATTTTTTAACGGTATCCTTGGTTTTAACATAGGTTCTTGATCTGGATAGCCAAGTCCTAATCCAACTACAGGCATGGTTAGTTTTGGTAATCCAACAACCTCAATCAGTTTCCTTGGATCGTTTAAAATACTTCCAAAGTAGTTTACACCTAACCCAAGCGATTCGGCTGCATTCACCATGTTTTGTGCTGCTAAAGATGCGTCTGTGAAACCTTGAATAAAGCGATCCATATCTTTAAATGCTTCTAATTCGACACCTTCTTGTAATGCAATATGATAGTTGCGATATGTATCCACAATAAACAAAGCAAAAAAAGGAACTTCTTTTAGATGTGTTTGATTTGCAATCTCTGAAATTGCATCCTTTATTTTCTGGTCATCAATAATTATTATAGAAAAATTTTGCATTCCGTTGGATGTAGCAGTACGATTAGCTACTTCTAATAATAAATTAATAGTCTCTTTACTTAATAATTGATTTTTGAATTTTCGAATGGTTCTGTGACCCAATTGTGTTTGAACTGAGAATGGTATGTTCATATTGATTCTCCTTTGTTTTATTGTAACATAGAATACATTTCGATTAGTACTTCTAGATATAAAAAGACTGTTAGTTAGAATAAAATTCTTGATACGTAACAGCCTTGGTTTTAATCTTAAATCATTTTACTTATTGAAAACTTATGAAATCTTCAACATCCTTTTTATATGGAATGGGTGCAACCGCTCCAATTCCAAGCGTAGATAATGCTGCAGCTGCATTTGCATACTTTGCAGCATCTGTTAGCTGCTTGCTTTCTAAATAATGTACTACGAATGCACCATCAAAGGTATCACCTGCTCCTGTTTGATCAATTGCCTTAACTTTGTATGCATTAATAAATTCAATTTTTTTGCCATCTGATACAAACACACCTTTTGATCCACATTTTAAGATTACAACCTTGATACCTAAATCATGGTAATACTGAATAATCTCTTTCTCATCATGAAGATTCGTTAAACTTTGTGCATCTTCATAACTTGGCATAAAAATATCGCATTGTTTTGCAGTGTAGTTAATAATTGCTTTCGCTCTTTCTAATGACCAAAGTTTCAGTCTTAGATTAGGATCATAGACAAAAAGGGCTTTATTAAATTTAGCGATATCAATCGCCTTAAACACAGCATCACAACAATCATTACTTATTGCCTGAGTAATTCCACTTACAAACAAACAATCAGCATTTTTCAGTGCTTTTTCCGGTAAAAAATGCGATTTATAATTACTTGCAGCCGAATCTTTTCTCATGTATGAAAACTCATGCCCTTTTTCACTGTAATGGATAAAATAGACTCCTGTATGTTTTTCATCTGATAACAGTATGTTGGATGTGTCTATGTTCTCTTTTTTATACAAATCTAGAAACTCTTTTCCAAATGCATCATTGCCCAATGAAGTAATATATGAAATATCGGCTCCTTGGCGTGCACAAGCAACTGAGAAATTTGATGTATCCCCACCAAATCCTTTTATAAAGAGTTTCTTTCCTTCAACTACTTTTTCTGCCAACTCAATCATTGGTTCTCCAAATGCAAATATTTTCATAGTAAACCCTCTTTTAAATTCGATTGTATTTTGCTAACCCTGCTTTTAATGATTTAGTTTCAACAATATATTTCGCTTGTTTAGCTTCTTTTTCTTCAATTTCTTCCGCAACTAATAATACTTCATCGATATGATCTTTAGGAACAACAATAACACCATCTAAATCTGCAACAATTAAATCTCCTGGGTTTACTTTAACTCCACCACAAGTGATTTCAACATTGTTTGCAATAGTTTTGTATCTACCTAAAGTAGTCGCTGGAGAAACACTCCTCGCATAAACAGGAAAATCATAATCTCTTCTAATCTCTGTCACATCACGGACACCAGCATCTAATATTGCTCCAGCTACATTATTAACAACTGCACCTGCTGTCATTATTCCACCCCAAACAGCTACATCCTTATCGCTATTTTCTAATGAAATTACAACAACATCATTTTCTTTACATGTATCAATCAAATCTAATGCATGCGTTGGAGGAACAACAACACCTTCATCACCATACGTTTCTGCCACAGTTACCGCATATCCAACAACTTTTTTCTCATTGATTCTCGGTTTTACATCAAAATCCATAAAACAACGTTTTTTGACAATTTGATCACAAGCATCCGATATCGATGCTGTCGCAATTTTTCTAAAACGATTTACAATATCACTCATTACTCATATCTCCCTTTCTTAAAATAACTATCCAATGATTCATGAATACTTTCAAAATCATCATTTAATAAATCTTTGTCATCAATTAAAGAGTTCCCAACACCTAACAAGGAAATATTAGATTCTAAATACATGCTAATGTTTTCTTTTCCTACTCCTCCTGTAGGCATAAATAAGACGTTTGGGAATACATCTTGAATTGATTTTACATAATCAACACTTCCCATGGATTTGGCTGGATATATTTTTACAATGTCAGCTTTCTTTGTTAGTGCATTCATTACTTCATTAGGTGTAAGAGCACCTAGTGCACAAGGAATGTCATTGTTATGACACAACTCAACCAAACCTTCAATTTGAACTGGAGAAACAATAAAAGAAACATTTGCATCAATGGCTTTTTGAGCTTCTTCAATTGAAAAAACTGTACCAGCTCCAACAATCATTCCTTTGCTTGACCATTTCTTCATCAGTTCAAAAGCATTAGGTATTGATAATGTAATTTCTACAATTTTTATTCCATAATTGTTCAAATAATGAATCATTTTGTCTGCCAATTCATAAGAATCTCGACGAATAACAGGAATAATCAATTGACTTTTTATACTCTCAATAATTTTATCTTTCATTCGCTACTCCCATTTATTAACCCATGAACTAGGCTTTTGATTAGAAAAGACCTTAGCAACTTCTTCAGCTGCTAACTTCTGAAGATTTTCTAATGCTTCTTTTGAATACCACCCTGTATGATCAGTAACTATTACATTATCACATTTGAAAAGTGGATTGTCCAACAAAGGAGGTTCAACTTCAAACACATCAATTCCAGCTCCAAAAATTTTCTTGTCATTTAATACTTCTATTAGTGCTTCTTCATCAACTAATCCACCACGTGAAGTATTCACTAAAATTGCTGTTTTTTTCATTTTAGAAAGCAAGTTACGATTAACTATCTTTCTAGTATTAATATTCAGTGGCAAATGCAACGATATTGCATCTGCATTAGTAAACAGTTCTTCTAACTCAACCGATTTACATCCTTTAAAATCCGTGCAAAACGGATCATATATGATTACTTCATTGAATCCTAGTCCTTTTGCTTTTTCATAGAAGCACTTTCCAATATGACCAAAACCCACAACTCCTAGTGTTTTGTCTTTAAAACTATACATCGGTTCTGCTATGCCAACACTCCATGCTCCATTTCGTACCATTTTATCGCGAGTTACTAATCTTCTTGAGACAGCCATCAATAGCGCAAGAGCATGCTCAGCAACTGTGTCACTTCCATATTCTGGAACATTTGCAACATAAATACCTTTTTCTTTTGCTGCTTCTAAATCAATGTTGTCAACACCAACACCATATCGAACAATAATTTTACAATAACTTAAAGTTTCAATGAATGATCGAGGAAGCACTGTTTCTCGAGTCAATATCGCGTAAGCGTTTTGTGCAACCTCAATCATCTTTTCTAAATCATTTTCAATCACAACATGTTTAACTTCTACATCGAAGTTTGATAAAACAGTCTTTTCTACTTCATAGTGGGGGTAAAATGCATTAATTATTAACACTGTTTTTTTCATAATGTCTCCTAACGTTTAATTAGTTTCTTAATCTTTCAACTTCTTCAACAAGGTCATCTACAACTGTTCCATATTGCTCTCTCATCCATGCAATTACAGATGGTTGAACAGAGTCTCTAAACTCGTTGTATGCTTCTTGTGTTAGTTGGGTAACTTCAACACCATAACCACTTAGTACTGGACCAATGGTATTGTCTTGATGAGCTGTCATGCCTCTATGAATCCATTTTGCAAGCTCTGTCGCTTCTTCAACAATTTTTTGTTGGTCACTGTTTAAGCTATTATAGAAATCATCACTAATCAAATATGCATGATAACTATAAACATGACCCGTTAACGTTAAATACTTTTGAGTTTCATAAAGATTTGCTGCAAGTATATTTGTAATTCCATTTTCTTGACCATCAGCAACACCTTGTTGTAAAGCAGCTGGCAATTCTGCCCAAGCAACCTCTACCGGTGTAGCACCAATACCTTCAATAATTCTTGTGTATACTGGACTTGGTTGAATTCTAATTAATAGTCCATTTGCATCTGCCATTGTACTAATAGTTCTTTTGCTATTTGTTAAGTGACGAACACCGTTGTCCGCCATAGCCAACAAACGGATTCCCGTTTCTTGTCTCATTTGCTCACCTAAATTAGCAGTAAATTCGCTATCATAAATAGTCCAAGCTTCTGAATGATTTTGGAATAAAAATGGTAATGAGTACACTCCCATCGGACCATAAAATGCAGAAACAGGACCATCATGAACAACAGTCATTTGAATTGTATTGGCTTGCATTGCTTCCAATACAGCGGGACCATCCCCTAGCTCACTGTTTGGATAAATTTCAACTTCAATTTGGCCATTTGTCTTATCTTCAACATAACCTTTAAATGCTTCAGCTGCTGCTTGTTTTGGTTGATCCAAATTTCCTGGTTGATAGTGAGTGTAAATTAACTTAATTTTTTCTCCACCATTACCATTGTCAGAATCATTGTCACTACATGCTGTTAATGTTGCTAACAATAGTAGTGAAAGTAGTAAAATTGATAATATTTTTTTCATTTTCTCCGTCCTTCTCTCTTTGAAATAAATATTGTGTTAATATTTTAAGCACCATACCCTAATAGTGCTGGTAACCATGTTGTTAACTGAGGAATTAAAATGACCAAAACTAGAACTATCACTTCTACTGCAATAAATGGTAGTGTTTCTTTTATTAACTTTTCCATCCTGAGCTTACCGATAGAACTTGTGATAAACATTAGTGGAGCAATCGGTGGTGTCATCATCCCTATTCCAATACCAATAATTACAACCATTGCAGTTTGGAACGGATTAATACCAAAACTCAATCCAATAGAAGAAATAATTGGTGCTAATATCATAACAGCTGGAATGGTATCAACAAGCATTCCAGTTAAAATCACTAATAATGCCATTAAAAATAAAATCAAAGTAGGATTGGATGTGAGTGTTGCTAAGAAAGTAGCAATTTGTTGAGGTATTCTTGTATAAGTAAGTATCCATGAAAACAAACTACCCATCCCAATGATCATTAGAATAGCTGCACTAACAATTCCACTTTGGAACAATATCTTGTATAGCATATTGACTTTTAATTTTCGAGTAATTAATAAACCTACAAACAAAGCATACGCAACAGCAATAGCTGCAGCTTCAGTAGCTGTGGTAATCCCAGCTACAGTAAATCCGATTATAATAACTGGCATTAACAATCCTGGTATAGCTTGCATAAATGAGATTAAACGAGTCCGTAGTGACGCTTTCTCTGTAGTAAAACGATAACCATTTTTATAAGAAATATATCCGTTGACAAGCATTAATGAAAACCCAATCAAAAATCCTGGTAGATATCCTGCTGCAAATAACCCGAGTGTTGAAGTTCTACCATCACTAAGAGCATAAATAACCATTGGTATACTAGGAGGAATGATAATCCCAATTACTGAGGAAGCAACGGTTACAGCTCCAGAATAATATTTGTCATATCCTGCTTTTCTCATCATAAACATTACAATTTTACTTGGACCTGCTGCATCAGCAACCGCTGAACCACTAACACCTCCAAATAGCATGGAGATTAGTACATTGACATGTCCCAATCCACCTCTGATATGTCCCAATCCAGCATTTGCAAAATCAATAAGCATATCCGTGATCTTTCCTTCAGTCATTAAATCTGAAGCTAAAACAAATAAAGGTACTGCCAAAATCGGAAATGAATTCATTCCATTGTATATCAATTGAGGAAGCATAGTCATTGCAATTCCACCACTATTTGATATTACAGCAAACACAGCTGCATACATGGTTAGAAAGACTGGTAATCCGATAATCAAAGCTACGAAGAACACCACAATTAATGTAACTAACATTTACTCTTTATCCTCCTTCAAATAAGAAGCATATTTTGAGTCAGATACTAACTCGTCACCACTTCTGATTTCACGTTCTATGTCTTCATATTTTGCTTCATTTATGAAATCTTTAACTACAACTGTAAAGTGATAAATAAAGAGCATTGCACCTATTGGTATAAACATATACCAATAACCAAGTTTCCACTGAAGAATCTGAGTGGAGTTGTTCATGTATCGAACAGTATATTGGATTCCGTAATAGAAGATAGTTATCATCAAGAAATAAATCAACAAAGCAACAACTATTCTAATTACTTTACGTACTTTGTCATTTACTACATCTTGTAAAAATGTAAATGAAGAATGTTTGCTTTCACGCATGCCATAACCAATTCCAATAAAGGCAATCGTTATCATTAAATGTCTTGCTAACTCATCTGCTCCTAAAAATGTTTTCGAGAAAAAATATCTTCCTACGACATTGATAAAAAGCAAAATAAACATAAGTGCCATCATTGCAACTATAAGCAATTTATTCGTTTCTACAATTGCTTTGTCTATTTTTTGAAATACTTTTTTCATTCTTTTCCCTTTCTATTCGACAGACTTTATTGTTGAAAGTGCGGTTTTCATTTTTTTCATTCGCTCAATGGCTTGATCTTTCCTCTGCATAATTACGCCAACAGTTAAAATGTCGATAATCATCAAATGAGCTAATCGTGAAAGCATTGGAGTGTATATATCAGTATCTTCATCAATAACTATACTTATTGATTTACTACACACCTTAGATAAAGGTGATCCTTTTCTTGTTATTGCAATCGTTACACCACCACTTTTATTGACTAACTGAACATTTCTAATTAAATCATTTGACCTTCCTGTGTGAGATATTGCGACAGCAACATGACCTGGTCTCATAACTGAAGAAAGCATTCGTTGAATATGAGAATCTGATGACGGACTACATGGAACACCTACTCTGAAAAATTTGTGATAAGCATCTTGAGCAACCGCAGCAGAAGCACCATGTCCCCAAAAATTGATTTCTTGTGCATTGGATAGTATTGTCACAATCTCATCGATTTTTGATTGTTCTAACTGGTTCAAAACATCGTTTAACACCGAGATACTTGTCATGCCTACGGTATACATGAATGAATTTGCATTATCACTGCTTGTAATTCCTCTATGAATGTAGTTTTTGTTTATCGTGATCTCTTGTGCTAATTGGAATTTAAACTCTTTGTAGCTCTCATACCCAATTGAGCTGCAAAATCTCATTACTGTTGGTTGACTTACTTTTGATAGTGAAGCAAGTTTTCCAATACTCATCTTTACAACATCGTTTGTTTGGCTCAATATGACATTTGCAACTTGTTTATTAGAGTTAGAATAGTTTCTATACTCTTGCTTTATCATATCTAGTATTTTTGTATTACTCATTAGCCACCTCCTCAGTTGTAATATTACTACAATTAGAAGTATAGCGCTTACATTTTTTTATTTACACAAAAAAATAGCAATTTTCATTAAATGTAGTAAAATAACACGATTAATTTAGAAAATGAGCTATTTTTACTACAAAATGTACATATTAGTGCAAGTTGGTTTAATTATTCACACTATCACTGTTCTTTTGAACGACAATGTACTAATTTTAATATTGATTAATTAATCTATCTATTTGTTTTTACCTAAATTATTACACCTGTAAATATTACATTTTATAAATA
>CAYZMP010000026.1:0-23421 GCA_964479585.1 uncultured Erysipelothrix sp. | reverse complement strand
ATCTTTGTAAGTAAAAAAAGTATTCATATGATTCTCCATTTTTATTTCACAACATATTATAAGTTGAAACACAATAAAAAGAAAACTTTTTTATGTTTTCTCATCATTTAGATACCTCATTACTTTGTTTTCTACTTTTTTATGGCAAACTTAGACTGTTGTTTTGATGGTTGACTTTGTGAAACAACAATGACAGCTTCAGGAACAACGTCATTAAGAGTTTTAATAACTGCATGCACATCTTTTCGCATGATTGATGTAATCATTGTAAAGCGCTGTTTGTTATCCATCCCTAAAGAAGGCAGTATTGTTAAAGCATGTCCACGTTGTCTCAATGTCTCAGCTGCCAAATTCGCTTCTTTTTCATTGGTGAAAAACCCTGTTAATGTACTATATCCTAGCGCTAACTTTTCTTCGATAAATGATCCTAAAATATTACCACAAGAAAAAGCAACAATTAAAATGACCACTTTTAATAAGTCATCTCGAAAGCCAGAAATTGCTGATGCTGTTATAGTAATCCAAAAGGTATACTCAAACAAAGCTACAACTCCACCATACACTCTTTGACCTTTGTGAATGAGTTGAGAACGCAGTGAAGCCAATGCCACCTCAATCATCTTTCCAACAAAAATAAACACATACACAATCCATGAGTTCCCTGTAAAAAATTCTGCTATCTTAACCACATTGTCATCCTCTCTTTGTTTTATTGCATTATCTTTGATAATCCATTAAAGCATATAAGAATCCTTAAATCAATGATTGATCACAAAGCTAAGACTTCTTATGACAATTCTTGTCATAAATGATAAAATACACGTATGAAAAGAAACAAAAAAGTACAGGTTGTACTGTGGATCACATTATTTTTTAACTTGCTTGTTAGTGGTATTAAAATTATCGTTGGTTATATTACACATATAAACAGTATAACTGCCGATGGGTATCATTCCTTAGCTGATGCTTCTGGTAATATCATTGGACTCATTTCAATGAAGGTCGCAAGCAAACCGGTTGATTCTGATCACGCTTATGGTCATCAACGATATGAAACATTAGCGACTCTTTTTATTGTGGTCATGCTTGTACTTTTAGGATTTGAAGTAGTAAAAAATGCAATCTTAAATTTTTACTCGCCGCAAACACTCACATTAAACACAACAACAGTTGCCATTATCATGTTTGCATTGTTTATCAATATCATTGTCGCAACTTATCAAAACACGATTGGTAAACGTCTTAAGTCTAGTTTGCTCATAGCAGATGCAAAACATACTTTATCAGACATATATATTTCTATCGGCGTTCTAATTAACTTAATTTTACTACTGTACTTTAATTTTCCTTATTGGATCGATGGAGTAACTTCTTTGTTTATTGCTGTGGTAATATTTAAAACTGCCTATGGAATTTTTAAAGAAAGTTCTAAAGAACTCACAGATGCAATTGCCATCGATCCTAAAAGAATAGAAAAAAAAGCACTCGAAAATCCTTTGGTGCAAAGCATACATAAAATTCGTTCTCGCAAATCGGGAAACTTGGTGTTCATTGATTTTCATGTTCAAACTGATCCATCGATTTCATTAGTAGATGCTCATAATTTATCCCATCAACTCGAAGAATCGTTACAAGAAGCTTTTGATGAAGATATTAGTGTTATCGTCCATGTAGAACCAAAAGGTTATCATTATACTCCCAAAGAATAATTAGTGAGAATACCACTACCACGGATTTTTTGTCCATAGTTTTCAACCTGTGGCCTTTGTCATCGTACTATGATACAATCAGATGCAAGTTGCTATGAAAGGGTGAAACAACATGGAACAAGTGTTAGTTAGCTTAACACAACACAATGTGTGGCTAATTTCACTAATGATACTCCTTTTAAATAACCTCGGTGCACTCATGCTTTTATTATCAACAGTTGATGCACTTTATACTTGGTTATTTAAAAAGAATCGTTCACTTACCGGATTAAACTTGCAGAAAAACTTTGCCATCTCCATACAAGTATTGTTAGCTGCTGAAATACTACGCCTAATAACCATACGTGATATCGAAGATTTGTTTTTAATTGGAACTGTTCTTCTTTTGCATGTGGTAGTGACCATTTTAGTTCGATTTGAAATAAACCATCATTTTAAATTGATCAAACAAAAATCAGCCGATATAAGCTGATTTTTTTGTTTTATTTGTTTCCACGTGTCTTAACATCAAAGACAACCGCAGCGATAAGCACTAATCCTCGAACAATGTATTGAAGTGAAATATCCAATGCAATTAAGTTCATACCATTGGATAAAGATGCCATCACAATCGCACCGATAATTGAACCAGTTACACGACCAATGCCACCTTTAGCACTAACACCACCTACATAGGCAGCCGCAATCGCATCTAACTCAAAGAGCATTCCAGCAGTAACTGTTGCAGAGCGAAGGCGTGCTGCATACATAATGCCGGATAACCCTGAAAGCATACCCATGCTTGCAAATACAATTAATGTGATTAATTTGACATTGATTCCACTTAACTGTGCAGCTTCAGCATTACCACCAACTGCATAAATGTGTCTACCTAAAGCTGTTTTATTTGATATAAAGTGGTATATTCCAACTAAAACTCCAACAATTACCACCGTCCATGAAATACCACGGAAGTTAGCTAACACTAGTGTAAGAATCATAATTAATGAAGAGACAAACAATAACTTAGTAAAGAACATGCTTTTACTTAATACTTCAAAGTTATACTTAAGTTTTGTTTTGCGATTGTTTACTTGACTAATGATAAAAAACAAAATAGCTAAAACTCCAACCACAATCGAAAGCACATGAATTCCCTCAACAGCAAACACATCTGGGATAAATCCATTGGATATTGCATTAAAGGTATCATTTGGAATAATAATAGTTCCCGTACCACGGGTGATTTGTTGAAGTGCACCACGGAATATTAACATACCTGCTAATGTAGAAACAAAGGCAGGTAAGCCCATAAAGGCAACTAAAAATCCATGCCATAAACCAATAATCGCACCAATAAGAAGTACCACAACAATAACTAACCACACATTCATATTGTTTTGAGTCATTAATATAGCCGCTACAGCTCCTAAAAAACCAGCCACATACCCAACACTTAAATCAATGTGTCGAATAACAATAACAAAGGTCATACCTACAGCCAATACTGCAATATATCCTGTTTGATTTAATAAGTTTGAAATGTTTCGAGAACTTATAAATGTACCATCTGATAACACTGTAAAGATAAGCATAATAACCGCTAATGCTATAAACATACCATAATCACGAATGTTGTTTTTTAAGTTACTTATTAAATCCGATAGAAAATTTTTCATATTTAATTCCCCTATTCTGTTGCAAATTCCATGATTTTTTCAGGAGTTGCTTCTTCTATGTTTAATTCACCAGCAATTCTTCCTTCATTCATGATATACAGTCGATCAACCATACCTAACACTTCTGGCAATTCTGATGAAATAAAAATAATACTTAGTCCATTATTAATCAATTCATTAATGATAGTATAAATTTCAAATTTCGCACCAACATCAATTCCGCGCGTTGGTTCATCTAAAATTAACACTTCAGGATGAGTGAACAACCATTTGCTTAATGATACTTTTTGTTGGTTACCTCCACTTAAGTTTTTAACTTTTTGCTCAACTGAAGGCGTCTTTATGTTAATTTCTTTTGCATACTTATTAGCCACAACGACTTCTTCATTGTTGTTTAAGATAAGTGATTTTGAGATTTCTTTCAAATTTGCTAATGTAATGTTTTGCTTAATATCTTGAATTAATATTAGACCTTCTTCTTTACGATCTTCGGTTACATAAGCAATACCTTTTTTAATTACTTGTTTTGTATTTTTATAATTGATTGCAGTTTTATGAAGTAAAACTTCTCCTTTTACATCGTATTGAAGGGAGTTACCAAAGATGGTTTTTGCAAGCTCAGTTCGACCTGCACCCATTAGACCTGCAATACCAACAACTTCCCCTTTTTTTACATAAATACTTACATCTTTAAGTATTTCACGATTAAGTTCTTTGTTTATGGCTGTTAAGTTTTTAACTTCTAAGACAATATCATCAGAAGGCTTATGATCTCTTTTTGGATAAACATCACTAATTTCGCGTCCAACCATGCCCTTAATAATGACATTAGTATCTATTTCATTCTTTTCTTTTGATAAAGACACAATGGTTTTTCCATCTCTTAACACCGTAACAGTATCTGCAACCTCAGTAACTTCTTTTAACTTATGTGAAATCATAATGCTAGTTACACCTTGCTTTTTTAGTTCTTTTAATAATTTTAACAAGTTTTCACTTTCTTCATCATTAAGTGCTGCCGTTGGTTCATCTAAAATAAGCAATTTCAAATCCTTGGATAAAGCTTTGGCGATTTCAATTAACTGCTGTTTTCCAACACCTAGATTTTTAACTTTCTCTTGTGGTGCAACCTTCAGGTTAACCTTATCCAAATACTGAACACATTGAGTAATCGTTTCATTCCAATCAATAACCTTGTTCTTTTTTATTTCATGCCCCATAAAAATATTTTCATAAACGGTCAACTCTGGAAAAAGTGCTAACTCTTGATGGATGATTGCTATTCCTTTGCTTTCAGAATCTTTTATAGAATTAAAAGAAACAACTTCATCTTCAAAAACAAGTTGTCCATCATATTCACTACTTTTATATACACCACTCAATATTTTCATAAGAGTTGACTTACCAGCACCATTTTCACCAACAAGACAATGAATTTCTCCCTCTTGAACAACAAAATTCACGTCATCTAAAGCGCGAACTCCGGGAAAATCTTTCGTAATGTGTTTCATTTCCAATAATTTTTTCATACCATCATCCTTTTTTAAAATAGCAGTGGTAAGCCCCCCAGCTTACCACTTACTAGCGATTTAATTAGTCTGAAAATGTAAAGTCAGACTCTGAGTAGTAACCAGATTCGATTAGTGCTGATACAACATTATCCGCATCAACAACAACGACATCGGTTTGTTTTGCAGGAACAGCTTTTGCTCCATTATCATAACTACCAGTAGTTTGAGGTGTTCCACCATCTAATACAGTTACCGCCATATCAATAGCATCACTAACTAATGTACGAACATCTTTAAATACTGTCATGGATTGTTTTCCATCAATAATGTATTGTACGGAAGCCATTTCAGCATCTTGACCAGTAACAAAGTAAGAAGTTACATCTGGATCTTCTGAAAATGCATCAGCGATAGCACGTGCTGTACCATCATTTGGTGCTAAGATAAACACATCACCTTTATCCGCTGCACTTGCATTAGTTAAGTGGTCGTTAGCTAAGTTTAACGCATCATTAAAGTCCCAGTTTGTTGTTATTTGACCTAAAATATTGGACATTTCATCTCTTGTTAATGTCGTTTTGTCAGCTAAATCAGTTGCTGCAGAAGAGTTTTTAATTACAAATGTTCCATCAGCAATTTTTGGTTGTAATACATTCCATGCTCCTTCAAAGAACAAGAATGCATTGTTGTCACTAGCAGCACCAGCATACAAGTATAATGGATTTCCACTACCTGATGCATTGTCTACTAAGTATTGTGCTTGTGCTTCACCTACTGCAACACTATCAAAGGTTACGTAGTAATCAACAGCTGTTGTGTTTGTAATTAAACGGTCATAAGCAATAACTGTAATTCCTTCTTCTTTTGCCATTTCAACCGCTGCAGCTGCAGCTGCTCCATCTTGAGCAGTAATAATCAAAACATCCACTCCACGTGAGATTAACGTTTCAACATTTGAAAGTTCTGTCGCTGTAGATCCTTGGCTAAACAAGATTTCAACTGAGTAATCTGTTTCTCCTAATAAATCTTTAAAACGAGTTTCATCTTGAATCCAACGTGGTTCATCACGTGTAGGTAAAACGATTCCTACATTAACTGTAGTTCCACCACCATTACCATTATCATCTCCATCATCGCTTGAACATGCGCTTAATGCTAGTAATGACAGTAGCATAACACTAAGAATAATAAGTACTTTTTTCATATTTCCTCCTTGTGTGTTTAACACTTAATACCATTGTAAAGAGGAAAGCCCTTACATACCATTGAATATTTTGTATAGATTTTATGAAATCTTACACATAGATTTCACAATTAAGGGTGTTCTATCGAAATAATCTTATAATCAACCCATACATAATGACCTTGATCAATGGTCGTTTCAAAGTCATTTAAGTCTTTTTCTAATAAAATCCAATCTGCTAATTGTAAAATAATCTCTACCATTTCTTGGGAGTCATTTTGAACTGTTCCATATAAATGGTTTGTTTTCAATAATTCTATTGCACGATCTAATCCATCAATACCAACAACACCAATCCAAGGCTCATTATCAGCATCAATATTACCATCATTGTTTACATCAACCATCATTTCTTTTTCAACTAACGCTTTAATTGCACCAATTGCCATGGCATCGTTGTTGGATATCACAACTTCAATATCATTTCCATAAACATCAATTAATCGAGACATTTGTTGGTAACCTTCATGCTCATCAAAATTTGCTATCGCTGTTTCTAATACTTCAACTTGATAACCAGCTTGAATAAGTGTTTCGATTACATACTTGGTTCGTTGTTCTGCATCTTGATGTCCTTGTTGTCCTTTTAAGATAACAGCCTGAATGATTTGGTCTTTGTTTTTATCAAACTTGTTTAATTCATTGGGATTATTGCCAAACATTTCCATAATAAGCGTGGCTTGAAGTTGCGCTGATTGTTTTGCATCAGCACCTACATAATATGCTTTGTCATACATTTCTAAATCGCTTTGAAGTGGTTCACGATTAAAAAAGATAATGGCGGTATCGTTTTCTTTTGCTTTTTGAATGATTGCATGGGCACTTAAACGATCCACTGGATTGACCAACAATAACGGTAGATCTTGTTGTAGTAAAGTGTCAATCTGTTCATTTTGAATAGTTTGAGAATGCTGTCCATCATACACTTGTAGCTTAGCATTTTCTATACCCGCTTCTACCATGCGCCGCTGATAATCATCCATGTAAGCATCATTGACATCATATATAAGTACTGGAACTTCGATTGGTTCTTTTCCACATGCTGTTAACAATAACAACATCAACACAATTACTTTTTTCATGGTAACTCCTTTTGATGTACAGGTATTTTCATAATAACTTTGGTGTATTCATCCATCTCACTCTC
The DNA here is from genome assembly GCA_964479585.1 of uncultured Erysipelothrix sp. Taxonomy (GTDB): domain Bacteria; phylum Bacillota_I; class Bacilli_A; order Erysipelotrichales; family Erysipelotrichaceae; genus UBA6182. The sequence continues at coordinate 16,153 of CAYZMP010000026.1, read as the reverse complement.
AATAAGTAAATCAGCACTTGGACCGTAATATAGTTTTAATCGTTGATACACATTTTTTAAGCCCATGCTTGTCGATTCTTTTTCAACATGCAACATGTGCATGATTTCTGCAATTTTGCTTTGATCGATTCCATATCCCTGGTTGAATACTTCAATATACAGAAAATGTTCGTCTTTGTACGCACTTATTTTAATCTCATTAAATGATTCATCGGGTTTAATACCATGGATAATGGCATTTTCCACAAGCGGTTGTAAAGATAATTTTAATACTTTATGTTGTAGTACATCTTGATCAATATTAATGGTAAAATCAAAACTATTTTGATAACGAATTTGTTGGATGAGCAAATAGTTTGATACATGTTCAATTTCATCTTGAAGAGGTACAATGTTTGATTCGCTAGAAATACTCATTCTAAAAAATTTACTTAAGGCAATAATTGCTTTTTCGACATCCGCATTTCGATTGTTTTCACTTAACCACACAATTGAATCTAGTGTGTTGTATAAAAAATGCGGATTAATCTGATTTTGAAGTGCCTTAAAATGTGTTTTTCGCTTTTCTTTTTGTTCAATAAGTACTCGACTCATTAACATCTTGATTCGATCGCTCATAGTATTAAATGCATCGGCTAAAGCCACAACTTCTTTTTGTCCAGACACATAAACATGAGAATCAAAGTCACCTTTTTCAATCTTCTTAATGTATCTTTTAAGTGTGTTCATGGGGTCATTAATTCGTTTAGCAAAGAAAAAGGAAACAATTGCCAAAATAAAAATCATGGAAATAAAAATTAGTGCCATGTTAATAAACATTTGATTTTTTGCTTGCGTTATTTCGTTAACATTAATAAATGTCGCCATTTTCCAACGAGTATGAGTAATGGTGTTTACATTGACATACATACTCGTGTTGTTAATGGTTTGAAGTTGCCCACCTAAGATAATATCTTGAATTATTCCAATGCTTAAGCAGTTTTGGTTAACGCATTCATTTAAAGAATCATAGATGTATTCATTATTCGCATCCAATATAACAATGTGTCCTTGATCTCCTAAGTTGGTTTGGTTGGACAATTGGATAAACTCATCAGTATTAATATCAATCAATAGGACCCCAAGCGATGATTGATTATCATTTATGATTTCCACACTTTTTGTTACAGAAAAAACTTGTTGGTTTGTTAAATGTGTTAAATCTTGTATGTGAGGCTTACTAAAATGATGAATATCTGGATTTGAAGTAGCTTGTGCAAACCACTCAAAATTGCTGTAGTTGCTTATCAATCCTTCTTGTTGACTTGCCGAAAGAACGTTGCCTTGTTGATTAAACAGCGCGATGTTAACGATATTATTTGAAATAGCCACACTATTAGTAAACAACTCTGAAAGTTGGTTATAATTATTTTGCTTTGTATAATCAACGATGTATTTTTGAAGCGAGTTTGATGTATCAATAACATTACTTAAATAACTCTCATAGTTTAAAACAACTTGCTTGTTAATTTCTTTGGATGTACTTTCTATTAAATCATCGGTACGAACAAAAATTAATCGATAAGTTAAAATACCTGAAAGCAAAACAATCGTACTAACAAACACCATTAACAGTAAAAAAATGGATTGTCCAATCGATAAGTCATTAATTTTTTTGAGCATATCTGTAATCCTTTGGTGTTAGTCCAGTCGCTTTTTTAAAACTATAACTAAAATAATACACATCATTGTATCCAACTTGAGTCGCAATTTCATATACCTTATCATTGGAATACTTTAATAGTTCTTTTGCTTTTTCTATACGTAGTGATATTAAATATTTATTAAAGGTTGTGTTGAGCATTTTCTTAAACAATGTACTTAAATAGGAAACACTTACACCTAAATGATCACATAGCATATCCATGTTCATCATTGGATCAGCATAGTTTTGTACTAAAAAGGCGGTTGCCTCATCAAGTACATCATTTGCTTTTGACTTTGTACTATTGCTTGCTTGCCTTCTAAGTTCAAATATAAGTTTTTTAATGTAATCAAAAAGTTCTTTCGTGTTCACCATTGAATATAGCGTTTCTACTAAATCTCGTTGCTCGATTTTACGAAAATCCACGTGCAATGAGTGTGCAAAATCCAATAAAATATGAACAATATTAACAATGTAATATTGCTTACTAAAAAGCGTATCATCTTTACTCTGTGCTATTTCATAATGCTTATCAAATAAAGCAGTAATTTCTTCATCTGTTGAAAAACGAATAACATAACTTATTTCATCGATTTCTTGTTTGCTTAATTGCAAATCTACTCTTTTTTTAAAAGCGACATCTTTATAGTAAATTAATGATCCGATATTAAGATAGTTTGAAAAATCCAAAGCTCTTTTTGCTTGTAGCACATACGTAGAAAACTCTTTAAAGTCCTCAAATGTTTCTGAAATTCCAATCCGTACTTTTATATCACTAAAATCCTTTTTAAGTAAAATCACATCGTACAAAAGCGTGTCTAAATCAACTTGCTTGCTTGTGTGTTGTAAAATAAAGATTAACCCATGCCCGCTATTAATAACATTCACACTAGAAAAATTACTGCATTTCTTTTTCATTAAATTGATAAGAAAAATACGCAATCTCTCCATTGCTAAAAAGTCCTCTTGATCGCTAATTTCCATGAGCACAATTTCAAAGTAACCGTGAAACAAATCAATGTTAAACAACTGAAAACGGCGTAAATCATGTTCAGTTATCGTTGATAATTGCAAGAGATTATTAAACTGATTTTCAATAAGTGCTGGTAAATTTTCATTGTACATTTGATCAATACGATCACTATTAAAGACTTGTTGGTGTTCTTCATCAAGTCGTGTTTTTAACTTTAATAAAAAAGATGTCACTTCTTCTTGCGTAACTGGTTTTGATAAATAACTTATAACATCTAAATCAATCGCTTCTTTGGCATAGGCAAACTCATCATACCCTGATATAAAAGCAATTTTTGTTTTAGGATAGTTTTTTCGAACACTTTTAGACAATTCTATACCATCAATATAAGGCATTCTAATATCCGTAATTAAAACATCTGGTTTCAATCGCTCGATTAGATCTAATGCATCAAAGCCATTGGCAGCTTCTCCAACAACTTTAAAAACACCATCTTCTGGTATTTTAGATGCAATTCTGTTTCTTACTTCACTTTCATCGTCCACTAAGACGATTGTGTATGGCAACAAATGATTCATCGTTATCTTCCTTATATCATAAGACTATCAAAGCTTTGTGGTATTGTCATCCTTTTTTATATGATTATTAGACGCAAGTCCTAAGAAAATCCAAAACACATACGCTACAGAGACGACACTTATATTAAAGAATGCTTGGATTAAATATCCAATTATACTAATAACTACCATTAATTGTAATGGGTGATCCCATAAATGCTTCGTTGCATGTTTTATTATTAGACCAATAAACATCAAATAAGACAATAAACCAACCAACCCAGTAGTCAGTGCAACATGCAAATATTCGTTATGTGCTTTATCTGGAATAACAACCCGATTAAAATGAGAGACAATATCTTCTTTATAAAACTCTAAAAAAGCAATACCGACATTTTCAAGTCCATATCCAAACAATGGTCTAGCTTGTACTAAGTATACTCCTCGTATCCATATAAACAAACGACTACTTCCAACATGATCTAAATTATCTTGATCAATTATGTTGGTTACATCTTGTGAAATGGACAACAATCGCGTAATAAAACTGCTGTTTAATCCACCATACACCAATAACACACCCACACTCACAGCTACAAAAAACAACCATGCTTTAACATCCACTTTTTTATTAGCAGCTAAAATAACAAAGTAAAGAGCATGAGATAATCCTGCACCAACCCAAGCACCACGAGTCATGGTTGCTAAAAGAGTATAAAATAAGAGTGCATACACAACAAGTGCCCATTTCTTTTTGTAACGAATAAAAGTATCAGTTGCAAGTGGCAATAATAACACCAAATAACTACCTAAAAAATTGGGGTTACCAATGGTTGAAAAAGCTCTTGTCCAGTTTTCACGAATAAAATCACGGGGGAAAGGATCAATAGAAAAACTTTGTAATACACCATAAATGGAAATAACACATCCTACAACAAGTATCCATACAATATGTTCTCTCTTTATCATTTTTGCATGTCTTGCCATCACAAACAGCATCATATATGTAATGATTGTACTTAATCCTTCTACTCTTTTTGGTGAACCAACGATTGCTTGTTTTGGATTCATCGCGAAAATAGTAGAAATCACTAAAGCAACACCGTACAACAATAAAAAAATATAAATAAAATCAATTGAAACCTTCTTTAATGTCTCTTTTCGATACACTAAAACAAGAATTAAAAATATCCCCACAATTCCTTGATAAAACATGACCTTTGGTCCATAAAAGTAGTCATTGTAATACCCTAAAGGAATAAACACAAAAGGTGTTACTAATAACACAACAAGTATTAGTGACCGTATCAATTCATGAATGTTCTTTTTTTGTGAAAAATCCATGGTTCCCTCTATGCTTAACTCTTCTACTTTAGTATTGTACTATGCTACACTTAAAAAAAGAAGAACAACTGTCTCTTTTTAAGGGGGTCATTTGCTATGGCAAGTAGAAGCGAACTACTAGAAGAACTAAATTCCGTATTAAAAGGAAAAGGACTTGATGTATTGTTGCCACCACTAGTGTATGCAATATCAAGCAACTTCTTTTCCATCATCATTGCTGGAATATTAGCAAGTGGTTTTGCTTTGTTTTTTGCTGTTGTTCGTCTAGTCAAAAAACAATCCATACTTTATTCTTTTGGTGGTTTAGCTGGTGTTTTATTTGCCCTTGCCCTTGCTTATCTTGCCGATAATGCTCGTAATTTTTATTTGCCTGGACTAATTAGCAGTATCGCTTTAGTTGTTGCGACAATTGTTTCCCTTATTCTATCAAAACCATTATCAGCGATCGCAAGCCATTTAACACGTGGTTGGCCTTGGGCTTGGTTTTTAAGAAAAGATATCAAACCAGCATACACAGAAACTACTTGGATGTGGCTTATATTCTTTTCTTTACGAACAACATTACAGCTAGTTCTGTTTTTACAACAAGACATTACTCGATTTGCTCTGTTTAACACGTTGTTAGGGTTGCCAGTCACCATCGGTGTGTTAATTTTAACGTATGTGTATGGTTTGTGGCGTTTACAACAATTAAAAGGCCCTGGTGTGGATGAGTTTATCGATCATAAACAACCTCCTTACCAAGGCCAAAAACGTGGTTTTTAATACTTACTCATAAATGATTTCATATACATTTTCTTCATCCGCATCTTTTGAGACTAAAATTGATGAAGTTACATTAACCACAGGCCGTACTCCAATATTGCTTGCATCCGCAAACCAATCTACATACAATCCAGAGGTAGTAATCATACCTACAACACGATAACCTCGTGCATATGGACTCCTTGACCAATAATCGTATGTAAATCTCCTTGGAAACCCTGCCTCAAGTTTAGTGTAATCTGCATCCACAAAATATGGAAATGCTTTTCCTATTTCAAATGTCTCTTGACTAAAATCATCAAGTGTACCACCCATTTCAGTGTGTGAAGCAATAAAAACATTGTCGGTGGTGGTGTATGGTACTTTTGTATCTCCATCTATGTTTTCAATTGTAGTAGAAACTACAATGTTTTTAAATTGAGAAGAAAAAGCATTGTAAAACCCATCACCACTGTATTCACCTGTTGAATTTAACCACGGTCTTAATCCTGCACCATTATTTAACCCACTATTTCCCCAATGGTTTCTCCCTGCTAATAGCCCGGATTCTAAAATGGAATTATCAAAAATATAAAAGCCTATTAAATGTTCACTAACAAGTGTTACTGTGTTGGCATCATAGTGGTCTTTCGCCACCACAATCCAACGAACAGGTAATGTAGGTTCATCATCCCAAAAGGTGGTATAATTATCCCCTTGTTTGAACTCCCACTCCCAACTACTGTCATACACAATATCTCCAATATTTAAATCAGAGAGTAGTAAGCTTGTTGAATCATTATCATTGTCATCATTGTTGTTATCGTTATTTCCATTTGTTGGTGGATTATTATCACCATTTGAACTCGATGAACAAGCACTCATTGACAACACTAAAACCAACGTGAAAAAGACGATGATCCATCGTTTTAACTTGTTTTGCATATTTAACCCTCCCCAGGCGCAAATAATGATAAATTTGCTTTATTTATCTATGTATATTTTATCATGTCTTAAAGAAAAATCATCAATTATTTCAAGAGCATGTGGTAATTCATTAATGACATCACTCGCAATCATTCCCCAAATACCAAGTTTTTCTTTTGCTAAGATGGAAGCTTGATGATACACCTTTAATGTCGCTAAAATAGCATCCATTGTTTTATTAAACAACCCAACCATACTTGCTAGTATACCCGCAAAAACATCCCCTGTTCCTGCACTGGCAAGACCAGAATGACCACATTCAAAGATGGATATCTTATCGTTGTGACACACAATTGTTGTTGGTCCTTTTAGTAGTACTGTAGCGTTGTATTTTTTTGCTACCGCTTGTATGACTGAAACAATATCTTGTTTTATTGCTTCTATAGGAGTGTTTGCTAAAATACTTAACTCATTTACATGTGGAGTTAAAATTAGTCTTGATTGATGATTTAGGTTTTTATGTAATGATAAATGATAAAGACCATCTCCATCAATAATGCATGGACATTCACAATCAAAAATGACAGACAAGACATCAATGTTAGGTGTTTGTTTTGAAACACCATTACCATACACAACTACATCTTTTTTAACTAATATTTCTTTTAATGATAGTTGATCAAAATAGATTGGTGTCATCGCTTCATAAGGCAACGGTATTTTATACTTGACAAGTTCATGTGCTAGTGCATAACTTACTAAACCACACCCACTTCTCAATGCTGCACTAACACTAAGTGCAGGAGCACCCATCATTGAAGGTGAACCTCCAATCACACACACATGTTTAAACATATATTTATGCACATTCATTTTTCGATTTGGTAATACTACCTCAATCTCATCTTGTTTTATTTTTTCAATAATATGTTCATGATTAAGAGATATTCCAATATCAACCAGTTCAACTCTCTTTGCGACATCCAAACCATCAAATAAGAAATGTGCTGGCTTGTATGCACCAACCGCATAAGTTAAATGACTGTTTACACAAGCATTACTTTTGAAGCCACTATCTGTGTATAATCCACTGTTTATATCAATACTTACCACTTGCTTATTACATTCATTGATTAAATCAATGACCTTACATCCTTCTTGATCAATCGACTTGTTTAATCCAATACCATATAGTGCATCCACCACATAGGTAGCATAGTATAATTGTTGTTTAAAAAAATCAAAGTCTTCACTAATTACATGCACTGGAATATTTAATGTGGAAAGAACTTCTTGTTGTTGGTAATTATCATTGCTACAACGTTGATTATTAAGGATAAATATTGAACATGGTATGTTGTGTTTGATCAAATACTCACCCATTACTAAACCATCACCACCATTGTTTCCAAGTCCACAAACAATTACAACATTATCAACACTTGATAGATGATTCATAAGTTTTTTAGCAATCTGCTCTCCTGCATATCGCAACAACTCAAAACTAGAATTATACTTACTATTGATTAGTTGTCTGTCCAGTTTTTGCATCTGTGATTTTGTGATTGCTTGCATCATGTTACACACCTCAATAATATTGTATCTTAATTTGACAATATATTCACATTTTTCTTTACAAATAAGTCATACGATGTATGATAAAGGTGACTTAGGGGGAGATAATGATATAAGGTGATTATAATGAAAAAGTGGCAATCTTTCATTACTAACCGACACTTCTTTACTTTCATGATGGGTGTACTCTTTTTACTTCTTTTATTAATGGTCTTTTTTACATACACAGGTTATGCCAATACTCAAAAAGTAAGAGAAAGACTAACCACACTATCCAATGAAATTGAAGTATATGATTTGTATTTAACCAATGATTCCATCAATTATGTATTAACAAATCAATCGACCTATAAAGATAAATACCATGAAGCTTATGATTATTTAACAACCCTATTTGATGATGCAAAGTCATTTGATAAACTTACCCCGATACTAATTCAACTAGAAGAAATTCATGTCAAGTTAAACGAGTTTGAAGAGTATGCCATGAAAAGCAAAGATATTTCAGTGTTTTCTTTGGCTGACTATCAAACTTTAAAAGATAATTACCAACAACTAACCTTACAATTACAATCAAAGACGATTCAACTTGCTAATCAAAAGACACAAACATTTGTGTACTCAATAACAGCCTTTTTATTGGTTGGTACTCTTTTTTCTTTCTTTGTATTAGGGTTTTTGTTGTTTTTTGGACATCGTTTACAAAAGAAGTACCAGTTCTTCAAACACTTACAACGATGTACAACAGAGTTACTAAGTTTACAAACATCGTTTTCAAATCAAAACTTTGAATGCATGTCACAAATATTTATCAATGAGTTTAAAGCAAATGTAGTTGGTATTATTAATCAAGACGGTTTAGAAAGCTGGTTTAATGAACCTTCAATAGATCATCCTATTTTCATCAAAGATATATTTAGTTTGCTTCATCACAATCCAACCAATAAGAGAACATATAGTTTTAATAGTTCCACCTATTCACCAGATATTAAAATGTTCTTAAAGAAATACCAATTGACATCATGCTGGGTTATTCAAAACTCATACATCAATCATCGTGTAACACTTGTTATCGGCTTTACTAATACACTTAAAAGGATGGATTCTCCAACCATTAGCTTTTTGCTTGATTTATGCATGTTGCTATCGATGATGTTTTCAAGAATTAAACACGAAGAACAACTCTTTATATTAGCTACAACTGATTCACTAACAAATATATACAATTTACGAATGTTTAAAGAAAAACTGACAAAAGAAAAATCTCGTCATAAACGTTTTTCTTTAAGCAGTTGTTTAATGGTGTTGGATTTAGATCATTTTAAAACCATTAATGACACTCATGGTCATGATATCGGTGATGAAATACTTACCCATTTTGTGGATAATGTACTTTCGTGTATTCGAGATATCGACATATTTGGTCGTATTGGTGGTGAAGAATTTGCCATCTTCTTACCGACAACCACAATCAAACAAGCATACAACGTTGCATATCGTATTTTAGAAACAGTAGAAAAAACACCTTATGTCTTTGGAAATTTAACAATTGAGTATACTGTTAGTATTGGACTAACCTCTATCATTAATCAAAGTACTAGTATTGAAGATGATATGAAAAAAGCTGACTATGCAATGTACTTGGCAAAATCTCATGGCCGTAATCGTATCGAAATATTATAAGAATTCTTGTGTAAACTTGTCAGATTGCTATAATAGTACAGAAGGAGTGTTCCTTATGAAAAGTGTTAAAGAAATGTATGATTACAATAAAAATAATGATTATGGTGTAAACATCAATGAAAAGATGACATACAATACGTTTGCTTATTGTGCAAAACAGTTAAAAGAAAATGAGGATGTTAAAATGTCATTTGTTGGCATTTTATATTATCAAGCAAGTGCACAGTTTACTTCTTGGTATGGTGTGTTAATAACAGATCAAAGAATATTGGTTAGCTTGTATGGTTTTTTCAATAAAGAGCACCATGCATTTTCTTTATCCGATTACACACATGTTGATATCGATGAAACAAGTTCAAAACACGCTATTCAGTTTATTGGAGAACAACATACTTTAAGTATTGGTGTATTGTCCCATCGATCGTTGGATATCGTCAATGACATTGTAAGTAAAACTGATTTAGTGAAACGCTAAATCTTTTTTTAGTTTAATAATGAAGTTTTAAGATGAAAAAAAAGCAATTACTTTTATTATTAATCATTTACTGTTCATTTATTAGTTTAGGTTTACCTGATGGAGTTCTTGGGGTTGCATGGCCATTGATGCGACTTGATTTTAATCAACCTCTAGAAGCTGCTGGTGTGATTGTTTTAATCATGATGCCGCTTTCTTCATTTTCATCCATGATGGCTGTGAAGTTAACAAAACGTTTTGGAGTTGGCCTTATTACTTCCTTTAGTGCTCTATTAACGAGTGTATCATTGTTAGGTATTGCTTATTCTAACTCCTTTGTTGGACTAATTATTTTTTCTGTTGGCTTAGGAATTGGTCAAGGTGCTGTCGATGTAGTGTTAAATGATGTAGTAGCACAAAACTACTCCGCTACTCATATGACATGGCTGCATGGGTTTTGGGGTGTTGGTGCAACGTTAGGACCAACAATCATGGCATGGGCGATACGATCAAGTGATCAATGGACAACAGGATACTCATTAATTGGAGTGTTACAATTAATGATTGCGATTGGTTTGTTTGTTAGCGTTGGTTTGTGGAAACATCTTCATCTAAAAAGAGTTCACACTAGAATAGAAGAAAAAGCAAGTTTTGAATCAACGATGATCTTAGGTATTGCTCTTTTCTTTTTATATGTTGGCATTGAAATGAGTATCGGATTATGGTCTAACTCATATTTTGTTGAACATTTAAACATAAACCCTTCACATTCTGGATTATTGATATCTGGATACTACTTGTTTATTACAGTTGGTCGATTTTTAAGTGGTTTTTTAACTATTAAGCTAAAAAACAGAAACATGATACGACTTGGTTTATTGCTTGCAATTGCAGGAGTTTCCACTTTGGTTTTGTTTGACAACATAGCAATAATACCTATCGCACTTATGATAGTAGGTTTAGGATTAGCACCACTTTATCCTTCTATGATGCATGAAACACCAAATCGGTTTAGCGCATCACAAGCAAGCTTACTTATAAGTTATCAAGTTGCTATAGCTTATGTTGGTGGTACAATGATGTCTTCTTTTTTAGGTGTAATATTAGCTAAACTATCGCTTACTTTACTTTATCCAATAATGTTATTTTTCTTACTTTTAATGCTCTTTCTTTCAGAAATATACAATAAAAAAACATGAGTCAATCGAAAAGATTGTTTTTTTTCAAAATATACCTTGACAGGCGAGGTATCTTGTAATAATATATACCCGAAAGGAGGATACACATGAGTATTACTTCCGATATATTACGTGGACATACTGAAACGATTATACTGAAACATTTATGTGATCATGATTCATATGGCTATGAAATTAACAAGGCAATACAAGAAAAAACAGACAACCAATATCAGCTCAAAGATGCAACGTTATATTCGGCATTTCAGCGATTAGAAAAAGCTGGATACATTTCTTCCTATTGGGGAGATGAAAATGTAGGTGCAAGACGTAAGTATTATTCCATTACTCAACAAGGAAAAATATACTATGAGCTCAGTAAAAAAGCTTGGGAACAAGCAAAAGAATTAATCGATTCATTATTATAGGAGGAAAGTATGATTAATCGTATTAAACAGTATATTGAAGTCGCTTTTATGGATGTTCCCCCAACAAAAGCATCACTAGAACTTAAAGAAGAACTAACCAGCAACATGATTGAAAAATACAACGATTATTTGCTGAAAGGGGACAATGAAGAAACAGCATTTTCCAATGTAGTGGAACATGTTGGAGACTTATCAGAGTTAACAGCTCCATTAAAAGATACCAATCAAGTCGAAATACTTAGTAAAAAGCAAAGTGCAACATTAAAAGCAGTTGCTGTTGGACTGTATATTTTAAGTCCTGTTGCATTAATCTTAATGAGCGAGCTATTTACAGGTCCTATCGGATTAACAAGCATGTTTATCTTTATAGCCCTTGCTACAGCACTACTGATCTATAATAGCTCCATTACGAAAAGTTATACTCGACAAGATGAAACAATGACAGAGCAATTTAAAGAATGGCAGGATAAAACAAGTAAAACAAGTGAGAGCTTTGCATTGTTTAAAAGTGCATTTTGGTTTATTACCATTGCACTATACTTATACATTAGTTTTACAACATTTCGTTGGCATATCACTTGGATCATCTTTTTAATCGCTACGGCAATTATTAAGATAGTTGAAGGAATACTTGTTTTGAGAAAAAATGATGAAAAATAAAAATAAAGCAATCGTGTCTATCGCATTTTGGTTACTTGTGCTTGTTGTATCTTTGTATGGAGTAAAAGTACTGTCTGGATCTACTTTTGATTGGAACTTCAATTTCCCACTATTTAGTAGAAATACCGAAGATATGGTCTTATTACAAGAAAAAACCTTTAATCAAACTGTCGATGATATCGATATTGATTGGACAGCAGGAAGTGTTACACTAAAGGCAACTAATCGCTCTAATATTATTGTAAAAGAGTATGCTAATCGACAATTATCAAAAGATAGATGGGCAAGTATGGATGTAAACAACGATAAACTAATTATTGAAAGTGACAACTCTGTACGGTTTAACTTCTTCTTTATCAACGATACAACAACATCATTGGTTGTCGAAGTTCCACAAAAGCAATACAATCATATAAAAGGTCATTTAACTTCAGGAAACTTTACGATGAATGACTTAGAAAGCAGTATTTTACAAGTATCTTTAACATCAGGTAATGTTAAACTATCAAACAGCGAAATTGATGACTTCTCCTTAAAAATGACAAGTGGAAACTCAACCTTTGATCAAGTTAATGCTACGAAACTAAGTGTTGAAATGACTTCTGGAAACTTAAGAGCTACAAAGCTTCAAAGTGATGATGTTGCCTTTACGATGACAAGTGGGCTAGCTGATCTTGATTTATTATCCCCTGCTCCCGAGTCTTTACAAGCGAAAATTAACGCAGGTAATGTCAAACTAGCACTACCAACAGACGCTAGTTTTAAAACTAATCCATCTATTACATCAGGAAACTTTAATAAAGATTTTAATTATACACAAGTAAACAACGATACGATATACAATCAAGGAGATCATGTTTACAATATTCAACTTACAAGTGGAAATCTAACGATTAAAATACCTGAATAAAGTGAGATTTTCAACGTTTCATAATCAGTATAAAAAACATGTTTATTGTAGATCAGATTTAAACATGGTGCTTCAACTTAAGGATGCATTTCCTTAAATCCATCTGCTAAAAACTATTGCTACACAAAAAAAGACATGCATCAAGATTTTCTTGAGACATGTCTTTTAGTTATTTATTGAAATTTATTCAAACCGTAAAGCATCTACTGGCTCTAGTTTACTTGCACTATAGGCTGGGTATAGTCCAAAAATAATACCGATTGAAATTGAAAACACCAACGATAGTACAACAGCATCTAATCCTAATACAACGCTAAAATCAGTTACTGATGAAATGACTATTGTACCTAAGTAACTAACTACAAGTCCAACTGCACCACCAAGTGTTGTTATGATGATTGCTTCAATTAGAAATTGACTTAATATTTGAGATTGCTTTGCACCAAGCGCTTTTCGAATACCAATTTCTTTGGTTCTTTCTCTAACTGTCACTAGCATAATATTCATTATTCCAATTCCACCTACCAACAACGAAATGGAAGCAATACCAGATAATAAAGTAGTAAGTAACGCCATTAATGTATCCAATACACCAAGAATTTGTGTTTGGCTAAAAGCACGATAATTGTTGGATGATGGCATGACACTTGCTAAGTAAGCCAACACTCTATTTAATGTAAAATCTATTGTTTCCTCTGATTCTGCTGCTAGGTAGAACGTTTTATTAGTACTACCAAATCCTGACATAAAACGAGTGTAATCTATTGGCAAATACACCATCATATCATTATCACCACTAAAATTAGTTCCTCGTTCCTCTGCAACACCAACCACAGTAAAGGGCATCCCCTTAATAATGAGAGTATTACCTATGACTGGTTGATTGGGAAACAATAAATTTGGAATTTTATAACCTACCACCACCACAGGTGTATTGTAGGTCATGTCATGATCATTTAAAAATCGACCCTCAATCATGTCAAGACTATTTATAAATGCATAATCTTGATTAACACCACTAATAGAAACTGTAACATCACGACCTTCGACTGAGTAACTTGCTGAAGTTGAAATCATTTCCGAGTAAGCAGTTATTCCTGCTGGCTCTGAAATTTGCGATAACCAATCAGAAGGTAAATTACCTTGGTTGTCATTAACATTTACAAAGATTAGATTTGAACCAATACTTCGAATTTGATTTGCTGCTTCTAAGCGAGCACTATTGCCAAGCGACATAAGTAAAATAACTGAGGAAACACCAATAATGACACCTAAGGTTGTTAATAGAGACCGAATTTTATGGGCATACACCGATCGAAACGCAAGTGCTAAATATTCCTTAATCATGATAGCCTCCTTGTTTAACATCCGATGCTACTTTTCCATCCTTTAATGTGATTACACGATTGGTAAACTTAGCTACTTCAGGATCATGTGTAATAATAATGACTGTTTTATGATCATCATTAAGTTTCTTAAGTTGCTTTAACACTTCTCGACCTGTTGTTGAATCTAAGGCTCCTGTAGGTTCATCTGCTAAGATAATAGCTGGATCATTGGCTAATGCTCGTGCAATCGACACACGCTGTTGTTGACCTCCTGAAAGTTCTGTTGGTTTATGATACATGCGGTCTTCTAACCCAACTAACCCAAGCAAGTTAGCTGCCTTTTCTTCCCGTTGTTTCTTAGGCATCTTAGCATAGGTCATTGGCATCATGACATTTTCGATTGCAGTTAAGTTTGTCAGTAAATTAAACTGTTGGAAAACAAATCCAATCTGTTTGTTTCTAATGTGGGCTAACTCATCTTGATGGTAGTTTACAATCGGTATTTGATTTAACTCATACTGTCCATCACTGACAACATCCAAACAGCCGATAATGTTCATTAATGTAGACTTACCACTACCACTAGGTCCAACAATAGCTACAAACTCCCCTTTATTAATCGAAATATCAACCCCATCTAATGCTTTAACTATTGTTTCTCCCATCATGTATTGTTTGGTTACATTTGCTAAAGTAATCATTGGTTAAAAAACGGGAAGGATGAACTTCTAGGTAAAATCAGTATTTCTTGACCAATTAAATCTGTCCCAATTACTTCTACATTGTATACATCCGCAATACCCGTTGTTACTGGAATATAGAAGTCTTCTTGGGGCTGATTTGGAAAGTCAAGCCACTCAGCTGATAGCACATAACGATTTGTATTGGAAGTAATAATCGCTTCAAAAGGAACAACCGCAATGTTGTCTTTGCGTGAAATTTCAATTTTTGCACTGGCACTCATACCAATAAACACATCATTGTCCCCATGATCAAAAGAAATCGTTACAGGATAGGTCGTGTAATCTTGATTGGTGTTACCTATCTTATTGATATTTGTTACAGTACCTTCAAATTCCACATCGAGTGCTTCAACATAAACATCCGCCTGTTGATCAAGACTGATTTTATGAATATCTTTTTCACCAATGGCAATTTGGACTTGTAAAATTGATGGATCAGCAATATGAAACTCATTGCTAACACCACTTGGTATTTGTGTAATTAATCCTGATGCTTCTGCAATGATAGCTACTTGTTGGCCAATATTGTTAATGGTTTCTCCTAGCTGCTGATCTTTTTCAACAATATCACCCACTTGAACATCCACTTGAACAACACTTGTACTGCTTGTTTGAACCGTAATGCTTCCACTAGTAATTTTCCCAGAAGCTAGTGATACTAATGAAATACTACTTGATTCAATTAAAAAACGTTCACTACGTGCTGCAAGTGATGTCCGTGATCGATTCGATTGCCACCAAGCACCACCAACTGCTATGACTACTATAACTACAAGTAGTGCTATCCATTTCTTTTTGTTGTTTTTCTTTTTCATTGTTATCTCATCTATCAATGTAAAATCACTATTGATACTTTTCTTTCTAGGCCAGTATTACTATCTTATATAATCAATGGCCATTGATGTCTATCTATAAGCCTTTACTTTGGTTATTTATTTTTTAAATTTTTTCTAAACATTTCAACA
>CAYZMP010000025.1:0-24327 GCA_964479585.1 uncultured Erysipelothrix sp. | reverse complement strand
ACGACTATAGTTCTACAATGTTTGGCGTTTACACAAACTTATTGACACTACCGACTTAAATTAGAATATGTACATTAAGTGTGATAAAATAAGCTAGAAGTTGCTTATTTCGCACTTATTAAAAGCATAAACGATTGATGTTTTTATAAAAGTATGATAAACTATCACAGTTGTACCCCATGACTGTAACCGCTCTAAAAAGGTTCAAGTGCGCAAGCCACCTAATCAGGCGAGTCTGGGTAGAAAAAGAAGGAGGTGCACAACTATGTATGCTGTTATTGAAACTGGTGGAAAACAAATTCGTGTAGAAAAAGGTGATACCATTTACGTTGAGAAATTAGAAGCCAACGTTGGTGATGAAGTTATCTTTGATAAAGTATTGGTTTATTCAAACCGTACAACACGTGTCGGAACACCATATGTCAAAGGAATTAAAGTTACAGCGAAAGTAGAAAAACAAGGCAAAGCTAAGAAAATTATCGTTTTCAAATACAAAGCGAAAAAAGTTTCTACTCGTCGCAAACAAGGCCATCGTCAACCATACACAAAATTAACTATCGAAAATATTGAGGCATAATGATACGCGTTATTGTCAAATACGATGGGCCAAGCATAAGCAGTGTCACGATTAGTGGACATGCAAATGCTGCAGACAAAGGTGAAGATTTAGTTTGTGCAGGAGTTAGTGCTATAGCTATTGGAACCTTAAATGCGCTTGATGTATTAGTAAGTGAACATATCGAAGATCAAATGAGTGAAGGGTATATTCATATTGATGTATTGCAATATAAACCAACCATTCAAACCATCTTAGATACAATGCTAATTCAATTAGAAACAATGCAACATGCGCAATCAAAATATATAACTATACAAAAACAGGAGGTATAAACCATGAAATACATGTTAGATTTACAACTGTTTGCTTCGAAAAAGGGAACAGGATCTACAAAAAACGGCCGTGATTCACAATCAAAACGTCTAGGCGCGAAAAAATCTGATGGTCAATTTACTCATGCTGGTTCGATCTTGTATCGCCAACGTGGAACAAAAATTCATCCTGGTACCAATGTTGGTCGTGGAGGAGATGACACCTTATTTGCATTAATTGATGGTGTTGTAAAATTTGAACGTTTAGGAAAAGACAAAACGAAAGTTTCTGTGTATCCAAAAGCATAACAAATCCCCAATCAGGGGATTTTTTAAAATGGAGATTAACTATGTTTATTGATAAAGTAAAAATTGAAGTAGTCGCTGGTAAAGGTGGCGATGGTCTTGTTTCTTATCGTCGAGAAAAGTATGTACCACTTGGTGGTCCTTATGGTGGCGATGGTGGCAAAGGTGGCGATATTATCGTTGCTGTGGATACAAACAAGTCTACGTTATTAGATCTTCGTTATCAAAAAAAGATCAAGGCAGAAAATGGCGAAAACGGAAAAAATAAGAAAATGCATGGTGCTTATGGAAAAGACACTGTTTTATATGTTCCTTTAGGAACAATGTTTAAAGATGCACAGACGAATGAAGTTCTTATTGATTTAGTGGATGTTGATCAACAAGCAGTCTTAGCAGCTGGTGGTAAAGGTGGTCAAGGTAATGCTCGTTTTAAAACAGCTCGTAACCCTGCGCCAGATTTTGCGGAAAAAGGTGCATTAGGTGAACATCGTGAAGTCATCGTTGAATTAAAATTATTAGCGGATGTGGGCTTAATTGGGTTTCCTTCTGTTGGAAAATCAACACTGCTTAGTGTGATCTCAGCTGCAAAACCAGAGATTGCTGCGTATCCTTTTACAACGATTACTCCAAATTTAGGAGTAGTTTCTGTCGGTGATATGCCTTCCTTTGTCGTGGCGGACTTACCTGGGTTAATTGAAGGGGCATCGTTAGGTAAAGGATTAGGTATTGAGTTTTTAAGACACATTGAACGAACAAAAGTACTCGTGCATGTTTTAGATATGGGTGCTGTAGATCATCGTGATCCTTTAGAAGATTATGCCATCATTAATGAAGAACTAAAAAATTATGTTGTCGATTTAAGTAATCGTCCACAAATTGTTGTCGCTAATAAAATGGATTTAGATGAAGCAAAAGATAATGTAGAGCGTTTTAAAAAGACATATCCTGATGTGGAAGTCTTTGAAATTATTGCACCTATTCATCAAGGATTAGAACCGTTATTGTATAAAATGGCTACTGTATTACAAGAAGTTAAAGCAAAAGAAGCAATTAAACCTGAAGCTCCCACTTTTACATACAAATACCAACCAGAAAAACCGAAGTTTGAAGTATCAAATCTTGGTAATGGACAATTTAAACTAACTGGTGATGCACTATTAAATAAATATCGTCAGTTTAACTTAGACAGTGAAGATGCT
Organism: uncultured Erysipelothrix sp.; assembly: GCA_964479585.1. Taxonomy (GTDB): domain Bacteria; phylum Bacillota_I; class Bacilli_A; order Erysipelotrichales; family Erysipelotrichaceae; genus UBA6182. Next base: position 21,952 of record CAYZMP010000025.1, on the reverse strand, counting down.
GCTCGTCGTTTTGGCTACTTATTAAAGCGTTGGGGTGTGGATCAAGCACTTCGTGATGCAGGTGCTAAAGATGGCGATATCGTTGCTATTGATGATGTAACCTTTGTCTTTGATGAAAGTGAAGAATTAGAGTAAGCGTGATATAATAGGGTACAGGTGAAACTATGATTGCATTTATAAAAGGAGTAGTATACTCACTTGGAATTGACCATGTTGTTGTCGATGTAAATGGAGTGGGTTATTATGTTGGATTTAATAAACCAGAAGCATTGAAGTTAAATGCTCCTGTGTTTTTACATACCATAATGATTGTCAAAGAAGACAGTCAAAGTTTGTATGGCTTTTTAGAACTTGATGAAAAAAGAATGTTTGAACAGCTTATCAATGTAAAAGGAATTGGCCCAAAAACTGCACTTGCAGCCTTAAGTGTGTCATCCATGAAGCAATTAACACAAGCAATTGTAAGTGAAGATGTTGCTTATTTAAAAACATTGCCACAAATAGGTGCAAAAAGTGCATCCCAAATTATCTTAGATTTAAAAGGAAAACTTGTTAAAAATAACAATGATGAGTATAAAGACTCATTAAAGATAAGCGAAACAATAGAAGCATTAAAGCAATTAGGGTATAAAGCTTCAGAGTTAAGTGGACTTCCTAATTATTTAGCGACTCATCAAGATTTAGATGATCAAGCGATGATTAAAGAAAGCTTAAAATGGCTTTTAAATAACAAGAAAGGGTTTTAATGGAACAAGTACTGAGTGTGTATCCTACACCAAATGATGATGAAACGACACTTCGTCCGGCAACACTGAAGGAGTATGTTGGACAACATGAACTTAAACAAAACATTGAAGTGTTTGTTTCAGCAGCGAAACTTAGAAATGAAGCACTTGATCACATCTTGTTTTATGGTCCCCCAGGGCTAGGTAAAACAACATTAGCGTACATTTTAAGTCATGAAATGAACAGCAACATTAAAATAACAAGTGGACCTTCTATTGAAAAAAGTGGGGATTTAGCCGCTATTTTAAGTTCATTATCAGCAGGGGACATTCTCTTTATTGATGAGATTCACCGCTTGCCTAAAGTGGTAGAAGAAGTGCTTTATCCAGCAATGGAAGATTATGCCATTGACATCATTGTTGGTAAAGATTCCACAACACGATCGATTCGGTTGGATTTACCACCATTTACTCTTGTTGGAGCGACAACCCGTGCTGGTGATTTAACAGCACCACTTCGTGATCGTTTTGGTATCGTGTCAAAACTACACTATTATACTCAAATAGAACTAGCACAAATCGTTTCTCGTTCTAGTCGAGTGTTAGAAACACCCATTGATGAACAAGCAAAAATGGAGATTGCAAAACGATCTCGAGGAACACCACGTATTGCTAATCGTTTGTTTCGACGTGTTCGTGACTTTGCACAAGTATACAATGAAAATAGAATTGATATTGAAGTGACAAAAATGGCATTAGATCGCTTAAAAGTGGATGAGATTGGACTAGATGAAGTAGATATTCGATACTTAAAAGGAATCATTGAACGATTTAATGGTGGTCCTGTTGGCTTAGATGCACTTGCAAGTTCAATAAGTGAAGAAACGATGACACTTGAGGATGTGTATGAGCCTTATTTGTTGCAAATTGGTTTTATTAATCGTACTAGTCGAGGTCGAGTAGCGACTCAAAAAGCGTATGAACACTTAAAAATTGCATACAACCAAGCATTGTTTGAATAGGCAAATCACTATCATTGATTTGTCTTTTTTATTATACTTTCACTGTTAAACAAAAAATGAAGGTGACCTATGAAAAAAAGTATCGCAATTGCATTATTATTCCTTGTAGCTCTTGCAGGGTGTAGTTCTCAGGAGGTAAAGATGACCACTTTAGATTCTCAACAAGCACACAGTACATTTATTTCGTCCTCTGATATTGTTTTAGTGGATGTTAGAACCGTTGCTGAATTTAAAGAAGGTCATATCAAAGATAGTGTTAATGTTCCACTAGATCAGTTAAAAACAAACATCGCATCTGTGGTCGAAAATAAAGACACACCAATTTATGTTGTGTGTCGCTCAGGTAATCGAAGTGCTCAAGCACAAAGCATGTTACAAGCAATGGGCTATACACAAGTGATTGATATTGGTTCTGTCTTTGATTGGCCAGATCCGCTTTCTACTAGTCAATAAAGATATAATGAGCTAATGAAGAAGCATCATAACATAATGGTATGTTATGGTGTTTTTTATTCCATAAATATGTTGCACCTTCAGCCCAACATGCACCAACCATGTCCATGTTTAAGCGTGAAGCGGTTTCTGCAATTAAAGGCATATCATCGACAAGCAAACAGTCAGCGACGGTTAAATTATAGTTCGATAATGCTTGTAAGACTGGTAAGCGGTTTGGTTTTTGCATATGTTTGATGGCATCAAAACCAATGATGCTATGTGGTATAAAGTCAAAATAATGTTTATAATCCGATAATACCATACTACTATCGGAATAAGTGTACACAATTAAAATTCCACCAGCATCCATAAACTTTTTGAGTATCGTAGCAACATCCTCAAAGATACTAGCTTGACGCTCATTTACTTTTTTACGCCACCACTTAATTTCTAGTGCAACTTCTTCTTCACTAAACCCATACACTTGTTTTATATACCCTTCAAAACCATGCTGGTTGGACAAAACAATAAAATCTTTAAAACTTGGTTGTTTTTCTTGTGGGCGAAGTTCACTCAAAGTTTCTAAAAAGATAGGGTAATGAATACTTGCTTGAGAATTAATAAGTGTATCATCATGATCGAATATTAAACATTTCTTTTTTAGAGTTTTCATGTACTCATTATAACAAATATTTAGGTTGTTTATGCTATAATTAAATCATGAAAAATCAAAAAATTATCATTGCTACAGGAGGAACAGGTGGACATATTTATCCAGCTATTACTCTTGCAAAAGCATTACAAGATAAGGGACATGATGTTTCCTTTATTGGAAATAAAGACAAAATGGAAGCCACTTTAATACCACAGCATGGCTTTGCTTTTTATAGTATTGTCAATCGAGGGTTGGTTGGAAATCCAATACAAAAAGTAATGGCTATTGTTGCACAAATAAAACCAATGTTTAACAGTAAAAAAATACTAAAGCAGTTGCATGCAGACAAAGTTGTTGTGTTTGGGGGATATGTGAGTATTCCTGTTGGATTTGCAGCAGTATTATCAAAAATACCTCTGATCTTACATGAGCAAAATGCAATACCTGGACTTGCTAATAAGATACTTGCTCCATTTGCAAAAGCCATTGCGGTGAGTTATCCGCATTCTGTTAGTGATTTTAAGCATAAAAACGTTCAGTTTACAGGTAATCCACGTGGATCACTTATGCCACCTGAAACGGATAGAGAAGCCTTTTTCAACGCTTATAAACTATCTAGTGAAAAAAAGACAGTCTTGTTTGTGATGGGCTCACAAGGTTCTGAAACTGTTAATAAAGTGCTTAAACAATATGCCACAAGTAGTAAAGAGATGAATTATCAAATTATTTTAGTGACAGGGAAAAACCACTATAAGGATTTTATATCCACAGTTAGCTCAAATGATCAACTAGCTATCGTCGATCATATTGCACAAACTGAAGCGTTACATTATGTCGATGCGATTGTTTGTCGTGGTGGCGCGACAACGGTAAGTGAAGTTATTGGTGCAAACATACCAGCACTGTTTATACCAAGTCCTTATGTCGTTAAAAACCATCAATATGAAAACATTAAACCTTTACTACAAAAAGATGCAGCGATGATGATAAAAGAACAAGAGTTAACTGTTGAACTTTTAAAAGAAAAAATAGATGTTTTATTAAGTGAAAAAACATCAAGTACATGTAAAGAAAACATGCGAATTTTTGCGACAGAGAATGCATGTAAAGATGTTTTACAATTGGTAATAAATAAGTATGAGTGAATACAATACCCAACCTGTAAAAACAGTGAGTGAAGGGCTCAAGCGAAAACGAAAGAAAAAGAGAAAGAGTGCATTTAAGAAATGGTTTTCCCGATTTTTATTGTTATCACTTTTAATAGGTATCATCTTTGGGTTATATAAGCTTGATCAAAGCACTTTGTTTCGAGTATCTGCCATTACTGTTTCAAACAATCATGTCATGAGTGATCATGAGATTATTGATGCCTTAGATATTGAAATCAATGACAGGTTATGGTTAATTTACGATTGGTTTAATAAAGATAAGCTACATGCTTTTGCAAGCATTGAAGATTTTAGCTTTAAAAAACAAGACAATGTGTTAATGATTTCAGTCAGTGAAGTGGCTGTTGTGGGATTTGATCAAGAGCAGTTATGGCTAGAAAATGGGGCTCATACACCAATCACTTCCTTTAATGAGCATTATTTACAAAAAGTACCGATGATTAGTGGATTTAATGAAGAAGAGTTATCGAAACGACTAGGGGAAAGTTTAGCTTTACTACAGACTGAAATATTAATGATTATATCCAATGTTCATCAAGTAGAAACAAGCTATGATCAAGCTCAACTATGGTTGCTGTTGCATGATCAAAAACAAGTCTTTAGCGATTTCCGCTCACTCGAACTGCTAAACAATTATCCACTGTTTGTCGATCAAATTGCACCTGAAAATGATTGTATCTATTTAGATTATGCATCGCGGTCAGCAAGAAGCAGTCCGTGTGAATAATGAATCCTTTGACTGTCAAAAAATATCTGATATAATGTTACAAGCAACAAATGGAGGTTGTTTATGGGAATTGAACGTGTAACAAGCTTAGGAAAACTTAGTGTTTCTGAAGAAGCTATTGCAACTTTAGCAGGCGGAGTAGTTGGAGAATGCTACGGTGTAGTCGGTATGGCTTCACAAAAAGTTGTTAAAGATGGTATTGCAGAATTATTAAAAAAGGACAATTATGCAAAAGGCGTTGTCGTTAAAAAGACAGATGCTGGCTATGAGTTGGACTTGTATATTATTATAAGTTTCGGAGTAAAAATTTCAGAAGTAATTTTTGAAGTACAAAAGAAAGTCAAGTACATGTTGGAAAAAACATTGGATCAAGATTTTGTCAAAATTAATGTTTATGTTCAAGGTGTTAAGGTGATTGGATAATGGCAGTATTAACAACATTAAATGGTAGCCAGTTCAAAACGATGATTGAAAGTGGGGCCAATCATTTAACCAATCGCTATCAAGAGATTGATGCTTTAAATGTGTTTCCGGTACCTGATGGAGATACAGGAACAAACATGAACCTTACTTTTAGCGCAGGTGTTTCTGATGCTTTAAAAGTGCATAGTGAGAAAGTATTTGAAATTGCTAAATCACTATCTAAAGGTCTTTTAATGGGTGCAAGAGGAAACTCAGGCGTTATTTTATCGCAAATATTTAGAGGGTTCTATCAAGGAATTGATACCTTTGAAGTCATTGATGCAATGGCCATGGCTGAAGGATTTGTCAAAGGGTCTCAAGTTGCTTATAAAGCAGTCATGAGACCAGTTGAAGGTACTATTTTAACGGTTTTACGTGAAGCAGCGGATAATTCAAAAAAACACATTGATAAAAACAAAGAAATGACAATCAATGAATTTATGGATTACTTTATCCAACAAGCAGAAATATCCTTACAAAACACACCAAATTTACTACCTGTTTTAAAGGAAGTAGGTGTTGTTGATAGTGGTGGTGCTGGACTTTTGGTTATTTTTGAAGGGTTTAGATACGCATTAAATGATCAACCCGTTAAAGTAATGGAAGAAAAACGACAACAAGTATCTGTACAAGCATCCATAGAAAATGAAGAGTTTGGATATTGCACAGAGTTTATTGTTCGTTTATCACCTGAAAAAATGGAGTTTTTCCAAGAAGATAACTTACGTAAATCATTAGCTCGATTGGGTGATTCTATTGTCGTTGTTCAAGATGAAGATTTAGTTAAAGTTCATGTACATACACTGACACCTGGTGATGCATTAAACTTAGCACAACGTCATGGTGAATTTGTTAAACTAAAAATTGAAAACATGCAAGAACAGCATGCTAATATTCTTGATCATGATACGATGCATGCAAATGACGTCCAAGAAGTTGCACCTGCTAAAAAATACGCAATTGTAGCAGTAGCAGCAGGAGAGGGAATATCAGAGTCCTTTAAAGAACTACGTGTCGATACCGTAATTAGTGGTGGACAAACGATGAACCCTGCAACAGAAGATTTTGTTGGTGTTATTGAAAAGTTAAATGCTCAACATATCTTTATACTTCCAAATAATTCCAACATTATATTAGCAGCACAACAAGCAGAGTCAATTTTGGATGAAAAAGACATTCACGTATTACCAACCAAATCGATTCCTCAAGGTCTTGCGGCTTGTATTATGTTTAATCCTGAGGCAACCTTAGAAGAAAACTTACAAGAAATGAACGATGCTATTAAACGCACAAAAACTGGTTCAGTAACCTTTGCAATAAAGGATACAACCATTAATAATACTGAAATTAAAGCCAATCAGTTTATGGGATTGCTTAATAAAGAAATTGTAGTTTCTCATGAAGATAAAACACACGTATTGATCACACTACTTGATCGCTTAGTTAGTGATGATGATGAAATACTGACAATTATCGCCGGAGAAGATGCAACCCAAGAAGAGATTGATATGGTCGTTCATTATGTTGAGGAAAAATACCCTGTTGAAACGGAAGTGATTTACGGCAATCAGCCAATCTACTCCTTCCTTTTTGGGGTTGAATAAAAGGGCAATGCCCTTTTTTTGTCTATGAGCTTAACAAGCAAGCAAAAACAAGTGTTACAAGTGTATGATGTGCATCGCCTGTGCGACTTTTTGCGTGTTTTTCCTTATCGTTTTGATGTAATTGAAGCAAGTGATGAACGAAACTTACAAGTGAACTCACCGGTTGTTTTACAAGGAAAAGTAGTTTCAAGAATTTCTACTAAACGCTTTAGTACTAACAAAAGTGTGTCTCGCTTTATGTTTTTAACAGAAAACAATGAGTATAATATCACTATTTTTAATCGACCTTGGCTTAAAACACCAGAACCTCATCGAATTTGTACGGTTATCGGTAAACTAGAAACTAACAATCGTATTGTGGCAAGTAACTTTCTGTTTAAACCGATTGAAGAAGTAACAGGAATATTTCCTGTGTATCCTTTAAAAAAGGGAATTACACAAAAGCAAATTGTAGCGATTATGAAAAAAGTATATGCTTTGTGTTCTGCAGCAAATCTGGATTTTTTTCCTTCTTCACTACTGACAAAGAAAAACTATGTACCATACATGGATGCCATGGCACAAATTCATTTTCCTGATGATCATGCATCACTTTTACAAGCCATTTCAACGATGAAATACATTGAGTTTTTTAACTATCATTTAAAAGTATTGCTTGCTAGCTCTTCTTTAGCAGTAACGTTTAAACAACCAAAGAAATTTGATCCACTTTTAATTAGTCAGTTCATTAATAAACTCCCTTATCAACTCACAAGTGATCAACAAACTAGTGTTGATGAAATATTGACTGATTTACAATCGAAGAAAGTCATGATGAGGCTATTGCAAGGTGATGTTGGATCTGGTAAAACAATCGTAGCAATTATTGCCGCTTTAGCTACTGTTGCATCGAAACATCAAGTCGCATTTTTAGCGCCTACAGAGATTTTAGCTACCCAACATATGATTAATGTCAAGAAGATACTGGATGATCCAACGATTTGTATTGCATTTTTATCTTCTTCTTTACCTGTAAAAGAGAAAAATGAGATTATCGAGAAATTACGCAATCATCAAATTGATGTGTTAATTGGAACTCATGCCATCTTTCAACAAACCATAGAATTTGCAAAGCTCGGTTTGGTGATAACCGATGAACAACATCGTTTTGGTGTCTTACAACGTAAAGCGCTTATTGAAAAAGGAAAAGCTGTCGATGTATTATCCATGAGTGCAACACCTATTCCTCGTACTTTAGCTAATGCACTATTTAGTGAACTAGACATTAGTACTATCGCTAGCATGCCGCGTGAGCGCCAGCAAATCATAACTAAAGTAGTGCATGAAAACAGCATGCGGTTATTTATGGATGACTTGATTGAGCAAATAAACCATAAGCACCAAGTGTATGTGATTTGTCCTGCTATTGATGAAAATCAATTATCAACACGCAATGTTGTTTCGGTATATGAGAATCTTTTAAAAGTATATGGCAAACAATTTTCTATTGGCATGTTGCATGGACAAATGGATGCCAACAAAAAAGAAGCAACGATGCGTGATTTTGTCGCTGGGAAAATTGATATGCTTATTAGTACTACTGTTATTGAAGTTGGTATTGATGTGGCTAATGCTAATCGGTTAGTCATTTACGATGCTGATCGTTTTGGCTTAAGTCAACTTCATCAACTGCGTGGTCGAATTGGTCGTTCTTCATTAGAAAGCATTTGTTATATGCTAACAAGTAGCCAAGATGATCTTGTTTTAAAGCGATTATCAATTTTAGAAAACAACAGTAGTGGTTTTGATATTGCTTATCATGATTTAGTAAATCGGGGTCCTGGAGAAATAGTTGGTGTTCGTCAAAGTGGTTTACCATCGTTTCATTTTGGCAATGTAATGGATGATCAACAACTGCTATTACAAGCAAAAGAAGATGCTAAAAAACTCATTGAACAACCTTCAAGTAAAGAAGAACAAGCGTTTTTAGAAAAGATGAAAAAAGAAAACATTGAACAGTTTCCAACTATAGATTAGTGTATAATAATTTTGAGGTGAAATATGGATTTAAAACAATACTTAAAAAAGCAGGGGTACATTATTAATAATTTTGACCTTATGCTTGAAGCCTTTACCCACACATCCTTTGTCAATGAGCAAAAAGAAAGCTTAAATGACAATGAGCGATTAGAACTATTAGGGGATGCCGTGTTGCAATTGTGGGTCTCTAAAAAACTGTTTTTAATAAATCCTCCATTAAGTGAAGGTCAAATGACGACGATTCGTGCACGATTAGTTAATGAGCAATCGCTTGCTAAATTTGCACGAAAACTACAGTTGAACAAGTTAGTTAGACTTGGTGTTGGCGAAGAAAAGACCGGTGGTCGTGATCGCGATTCGGTGTTGGCTGATTTAATGGAAGCTTTCTTAGGAGCTTTATACTTACAAGATCATCAAAGTAATGTAGATCGATGTTTAAATCGAGTGATTTTAGATGAACTTTCTGCTGTTTTAAATGGCGATAGTGAAGACTATAAAACAAAACTGCAAGAATATGTTCAAGCAGACACCAGAAAAACAGTAGTGTATGAAGTCATATCAAGCAAAGGACCATCCAATGCTCCAACATTTGAAGTTGTCGTGAAGTTAGATGATATTATTTATGGTAAAGGCATCGGTCATAGCAAAAAGAAAGCAGAACAAGAAGCCGCGAAAGATGCGTTTTCTAAGTTGGTCGTATAGCCATGGAAAAAAACACCATTTTATCTTATCAACAGCTTACTAAAGATATTTTTACATGTGATATTTATGTACCGGATTGGGCAAGCCATGTGCAAGCTGGACAGTTTCTTATGCTTAGAGTCATTGAAAAAGGAGAGCGGTTTCCTTTAACTATTGTAAAACACACCAACACAAGTGTGACAATCGTATTTAAGGTTATTGGCTTTTCAACAATGCTTTTATCGACACTAAGAATAGGGGACGTGTTATATGAAGTGCTAGGTCCTTTAGGACAGCCTTCTATTCTCAAACCAAAAGACAACACATTAATTATTGGTGGTGGTGTTGGTAATGCGATTGCTTATGCCATTGCAGAGCATACCGTATGTGAAGGTAGTAGCATCGATTATATTGGGGGATATAAGTTTATTAAGGATGTCTTTTACATTGATGAGCTATATAAATTAACAGATAGAGTGCATGTTATGGTAGAAGAAGAGAGCTCTGACTTTAATACAGGTAATGTCATCGACGCACTAAAGAATTATAAAGTGTCGGATATTTCTCAAATCTTTTGTGCAGGACCACTTAGAATGATGCAAGCAGTTAGTGAGTATGCCATCCATCATCAAATACCAGTTGTTGTTTCACTTAATCCAATTATGGTTGATGGTATTGGTATGTGTGGTGGGTGTCGAGTGGATGTCAATAATGAAGTAATGTTTGCGTGTGTGGATGGACCAGAGTTTGATGGAGCACTTGTGGATTTTGAACAACTCATTAAACGAAACAACACCTACGTATCACATCCATGTGTGTTGGAGAAGCAATTATGAAAACTCGTGTAATCATGCCAATAGAAGACGTAGAAACCTCTAAAACAAGCTATAAAGAAGTTAACAAAGGGTTAACCTATACTCAAGCAAAACTTGAAGCTGAACGCTGTTTGCAATGTATACACCAACCTTGTGTGAGTGGTTGTCCTGTTAATATTGATATTCCAGGTTTTATCAAGAAAATTACTGAAGACAAGATCGATGAAGCATTGCATATTATTTTAGATAAAAACGCATTACCATCGGTATGCGGAAGAGTGTGTCCACAAGAAATTCAATGTGAAGCAAAATGTGTGTATGCAAAAACTAACCAGCCCATTGCGATTGGTTATTTAGAACGTTATGTTGGTGATCATGGTCATGTAAGTATTGATCAATCTAAAAACAACAAAGGTAAAGTTGCTGTTGTAGGTGGTGGTCCTGCAGGTATTGCATGCGCTAATGCATTAGCTTTAGCAGATGTAGAAGTGACAATCTATGATACATGGGATAAGTGTGGTGGGGTGTTGTATTATGGGATTCCAAACTTTCGTTTACCAAATAAAGTAATTGAAAAAGAAAGTAAACGACTATTAGAACGTGGTGTTACCTTTGAAAAAAACATCATTATTGGTGTTTCCATGCCACTGGAGTCTCTTTTTGATCAAGGGTATCAAGCTATCTTTTTAGCAACTGGTGCAGGACTTCCTTCACTACCAAAAATTAGTAACTCAGATGCCATCGGTGTATTTTCTGCCAATGAGTATTTAACACGCTTAAATGTGTTTGCGGCAAATCAACAAGATCACGCAACACCTCTATATCAAGGTAAAAAGGTGCTTGTTATAGGTGGTGGAAATGTTGCGATGGACGCTGCACGAAGTGCTATTCGACAACAAGCTGAGGTTACTATCGTGTATCGTCGTTTACAAAAAGACATGCCAGCTCGTCTTGAAGAAGTAGAACACGCCATTAGTGAAGGAGTAATCATTAAAGAGCGTCTAAGTCCGATTAACATCCTTAGTGATCCATTAGGGTATGTTAAAGCAGTTGAGTTTGAACAAAACAAAGTAGATGGTGTGGATGAAAAAGGACGTTCTATTATTGTCAAAGATAACGATGCTCCTTTAGTTACATTAGAAGCAGATATGGTACTTATTGCGGTAGGAACAAAGCCAAACCGATTATTGAGTAAGTACAAAGATAAAATTAAAACCGATAAATATGGTTGTATTGTTGTGGATGAAAACATGCAAACAACAATGACCAATGTTTTTGCTGGAGGAGATGCCGTATTAGGAGCCGCTACTGTTATTTTAGCATTAGGGCAAGGGCAAAAGGCAGCGAAACATATTTTATCGAGTTTAAACAAGACAAGTAAAATATGATATGATAGTTAAGTTAGAAGGAAGGTAGCTGTGAATTCATTAGATCAAGAAAATTTACTATCCTTATGTCAACTTAATCCAATTTTCATGGATGAATTAAAAACATTGTCGATATCCAAAGTGATGATTCAAGAAAAATCAAAGACAATGGTTTTTTATATAAAAAATTCTAATTGGTTAAGTTTTGAATGTTATGACGAATTAGTAAGCAAGTTTAAGCATTATTTTAACATGAACATAGTGTTGCACGTTGATGGGGTGTATCCACTTGATGTTTTTAAACAAGTAACTCCATGGATGAACTTTATTGTGCATCATTTACAGTTAAACATAAATGCGTTTTATAAATTAGAAAACAACACGATTGTAATCATGGTAAGTGATGAACAAGAAAAAAGTGTTATTGACCAAAACATGAGGAGCATACATGATGAATTACATCGAGTTGGCATTAACAACAACCTTGATTGTCAAGTTGTCACTAATCAAACAAATATCACAGAAGTAAAATATCAAAAAAGCGAACCCATTGAGACAAAACCTGCAAAAAAACCATATCAAAGAAGAAGTAAAAAGCCGATTATGACCCATACTATTGCAAATTTAGAAGAGTCTATGAGTAATGTTGCAATTGAGGGTTATGTGTATCAAATTGAAACAAGAATGATTAACAATGATTTACAAATGATTCAAAGTTTTGTGTTGAGTGATAATGAAGATGCCATTAATGTGAAGCGTTTTTTGCGTGGTGAAAGTGAAATTACAGAGGCTAATAAACTAAAAGAAAATTGTCATGTGACATGCATTGGAAATGTTCAATTTGATAAGTTTAAAAGAGAAGTTGGCTTTGTCGCAAATCAATTAGCCATCAATAAAAAACAACATTTCTTAAAAGATGAAGCAATTGATAAACGAATCGAGTTTCATACACACACAAAGATGAGTGAAATGGATGGTATTTGCGATGTTGAACAACTCATCGAACAAGCATTAGTGTATGGACATAAAGCATTAGCGATTACTGATCATAGTAATGTTCAAGCTTTTCCAAAAGCTGAAGCAGCGCTAAAAAAACTTAAAAAGAAATACGATGCAGATGATTTCAAACTTATTTATGGTGTGGAAATGAACATGGTAGAAGATCATCCTACCATTGTTTTAAATCCCACATCCATGCCTTTGGATGATTGTGAGTATGTCATTTTTGACTTAGAGACTACCGGTTTGTCTGCACAGTACGATCATATTATTGAGTTTGGTGCGATTAAAGTTAAAAACCAAGAAATTATTGGTCGCTTGTTTAGCTTTGTTAAAGCACCTGTTGAGATTCCTGCTTTTATAACTGAAAAAACAAACATTAGTGATCATGATATTAAGGATGCACCAACACTAGATTCGTTTATTTTTACTATCAAAGATTTTATAGAGAATAGTGTTTTGGTTGCTCATAATGCTCAGTTTGATGTTGCATTTTTAAATCAAGCATTTAATAAACACCAACTACCTACAATCACACAACCAGTGATTGATACTTTAGAGCTTTCTCGAGTGTTACTTATTGATCGCAAATCATTTAAATTAGGTCGCGTGGCTCGTGCTTTTTCGATAGCGTATGATGAAGATGTCGCTCACCGTGCAGATTATGATGTGATGGTAACCTATCAAGTGTTTTATCATTTATTATCACTAGCAAAAGAACAAAATATTGCAACTCTAAAACAACTAAGTGAGTTTGACCATAATGAGAGTTTTAAAAACATGATGAAAAGTCATGTACAAGTCATTGCTAAAAACCAAGAAGGGTTAGTTGATTTATTTCGCTTAGTAAGTATATCTCATATTGATACATTAGCTTTTTATAAAAAGGCAAACAATAAAAAAGAAGAAGATGAATTTGTTGCGGAAGCTCGTATTAAAAAAGGAACTTTAGCACAATATCGACAAAATCTACTAATTGGTGCAGGTTGTTTTAATAGTGAAATTTTTGAAGTTGCCGCAAACAAAACACAACAAGAACTTCACGAAAAACTAAAGTTTTATGATTATGTTGAAATTCAACCTCTTGATCATTACATGCCACTGATCACACAAAATTCCTTACCGAATCAAGAACGACTTGTGGACATTTTACTAGCTATTATTAAAGGTGCTCAAACACTCCAAATTCCAGTTATAGCTTCTGGTGATGTTCATTTTGTCCATCCAAAAGATAAAATATTTAGAGATATTATGATTGCTTCACAAGGAATTGGAGGCACTCGCCATCCACTATATATGTACGATGCTCAAAAAAGGTTAACCTTTACTTCACCTGATCAATATTTTATGAATACAGAAACAATGCTTCAAGAATTTTCATTTTTAGATGAACCTTTAGCAGAGCAATTAGTTATTCATAATACACATAACTTAGCAAAGCAAATACAACCTATTCAAATAATTAAAGCAGATTTATTCACCCCAAAAATTGATCAAGCAGATGAAAATTTAGAAGCACTAGTGTATGCTAATGCAAAAGCTCGTTATGGGTCTTCACTACATAAAATGATCGAAGCTCGAATTAAAAAAGAACTAGAAGCAATTAAAAGCAATGGTTTTGGTGTGATTTATTACATTGCGCATTTGCTTGTTAAAAAGAGCTTGGATGATGGATATTTAGTAGGCTCTCGAGGTTCTGTTGGTTCTTCTTTAGTTGCACACTTTGCCGATATTACAGAAGTAAATCCGTTACCACCTCATTATGTTTGTCCATCATGCCACACTATTGAGTTTATTGATGATAGTAACTATCAAAGTGGTTATGATTTGCCACAAAAACAATGTGAATCTTGTCACTGTGACTTTGAGGTTGATGGTCAAGATATCCCATTTGAAACCTTCTTAGGCTTTGAAGGGGATAAAGTACCAGATATTGATTTAAACTTTTCCAATCAATACCAAGAATTTGCACATGCATATACCAAAGAATTATTTGGAGAAAAAAATGTGTATCGTGCAGGCACGATTGGGACCATTGCTAGTAAAAGTGCTTTTGGTTATGCCAAAGGATATGGCGAAGAGATGCAATTACCTGCAGATGTTAAAGATGCACGTTGGTCATGGTATGCAAGTGGAGTCAGTGGAATAAAACGAACAACCGGACAGCATCCTGGTGGTATTATTGTTATTCCTGATGATATGGATGTATATGAATTTACACCTGTGCAATTTCCAGCAAACAACCCTGATTCTGCATGGAAAACGACTCATTTTGAGTTTGCGGATATTCATGATAATTTACTTAAACTTGATATACTAGGACATTTAGATCCAAGTGCCATGAAATTGTTGCACGAATTATCTGGGGTTGACCCTAAAACAATTGCCATGAATGATCCTAAGGTTATGTCAATCTTTTCTGATATTTCAGCATTATCAGTAGATACACGTTACACAAGTGAAGAGACTGGGGCAATTGGGTTACCGGAGTTTGGAACTGGGTTTGTTCGAGAAATCTTAAAAATTACAAAACCAAAGAACTTTTCAGATTTAGTTCGTATTTCTGGCTTGTCTCATGGTACTGACGTATGGCTTAATAATGCCAAGGATTTAATTGTGTCAGGTTTAACACTTGGTGATGTTATTGGTTGTCGTGATGATATTATGGTGTATTTAATTCATAAAGGATTAAAACCAAAACAAGCTTTTGATATTATGGAATCGGTTCGTAAAGGAAAAGGCTTAACCGATAAATGGATTACCTTAATGAAAAGTCATCAAATTGATGATTGGTACATTGATTCTTGTCAAAAAATTAAGTACATGTTTCCAAAGGCGCATGCAGTTGCGTATGTCATTATGGCTGTACGTGTTGCATGGTATAAAGTTTACTATCCACTAGCTTACTATATTTCATATTTTAGTTTGCGGGCAAATGCATTTGATATTGATTTAATGCTTAGTGATCATAAAGCGGTATCAGCTAAACTTAGTGACATCAATCGTCGGTTAAAAGATCCTAATGAGAAATTTTTAGTGTCAAACAAAGAAAAAGAGTTGTATAACACCTTAGAAGTGGTGTTGGAAATGAAACTAAGAGGGTACACTTTTAGTAACATTGATTTATATCGATCTAAAGCCACTGAATTTACTTTTGATCCAAACAACGATAAAGCACTAATCCCTCCATTTGTGGTGTTGGATTCTCTTGGTGCTAACGTGGCTAAATCAGTTGTCGAAGCAAGAGAACAAGCCATCTTCTTATCAAAAGAAGACTTGGTAAATCGTACGCAATTGAATTATAATCATATTAAGAAGTTAGATAGCTTAAATGTTTTAGATGACTTACAAGAGGAAAATCAATGCAGCTTGTTTTAAAAGAACGGTATAAAAAAAACAAAAACATAATAAGTGATCGTGATCAACAAACCTTAGCGCATAAAAAAGTGGTAATAATTGGATTAGGTGGACTTGGAGGTTTTGTTTTGGAGCAACTTACACGTGTTGGTGTTGGTCATCTTGTTGGTTATGATCATGATGTGTTTGATGTTTCAAATTTAAATCGTCAACGTTTTTCTAATGAGCATTCTCTTTATCAGCATAAAGCAACTGTTGCCCAACAAGAGTGTCGTTCTATCAATTCAGATATTACCATAGAGTGTTTTTCATCCTTGTTTGATGAACAAGCGTTTAATCAACATGTTGGTGATACTGATGTCTTTATTGACGCTACAGATAGCATTATGACAAAAGTAACGATTGCAACCATGTGCAAAAAACATAATAAAACATATGTAGTAGGGGCAATAGGTGGTCATTTAGGTCAAGTAATGGTTTATTTTCATAATCATGATGATATCCTTTCGGTGTACGCTAATCATCATCAAGGAATTGAAAAAGAGTTAGGTAACCCTGTTTATACCCCAGCAATAATAGCAACAATCATGGTAAAAAGCGTTGTTGATGTGTTGTTATCTAGATTAGAAGTACATAATAAACACTGGATGATTGATTTGGATGATATGATGATAATGGAAGTTAAGAAAAAGTAGAGTATACAACGTCTAAACTCAATAAAATTAAAACATATAGACTAAGTATCAATCAAAAGACTGGTCTACTAATGAGTGGCACTTTCTTGCAATGTATGATAAAATCATGTAGAATATAGTTAAACAAGGGAGTGGCTACGCCACTCCTTATGATTTGTTTGGAGGGAAACACGTGGAAATAGAGAAAATCAAAACACTTCTTGAACCTGTTTTTAACAAGCACGATGTTGTTTTGTATGACATGAGTTGGAAAAAAAGCAACCAAGATCATGTACTGGAGATTTTAATTTATAAAAAGGACATGCCTACGGATGTCGATACTTGTGTAAATGTCTCTTATGATGTTAGTGAACTTCTTGATGAAGTTAGTGAATTGGATATTCCTTATTTACTCGATGTAAGTTCTGCAGGAATTGAACGGGAAATTAAAAACGATGACCAATTACGTGATGTTTTGTATCATCATGTGCATGTAAAGGTAGATAAACCAGTCGATAACATGCATGTTATTGAAGGCAAACTTACAAAAATAGATGATGAAAATATTGAAGTTTTGTATCGTAAGAAGCACAAAGAAGTAGCTGCAAGTATTTTAAAAAGTAACATACGTAAAATTCGTATGGCTGTAAAGGTGTAAAGAGGAAACAACATGAATGTAAAAGAATTAGTATTGGCTATTACTGCCATCGAAAGTGAACGTAACATTTCAAAAGATATTGTATTGTCAGCACTATCTGAAGCACTTGCTAAAGCTTACCGCAAGCACATTGATATTCCAGATGCACTTGTTCGTGTTGACATTGATCAAGAATCGGGTGATGTGCGCTTGTTTCAACAATACAACATTGTTGAAGAAGTTGAAGATGATGAGTTAGAAGTATCGTTGTCTTCTGCTAAAAAGGTAGATCAAGAATATGAGCTTGGACAAGTGTATGAAGTCGAACAAGAAGTAGACAATCTTGGGCGTGCTGCTGCATTGCTTGCAAAAAATGTATTGAAACAAAAAATACGTGAAGCTGAAAAGACAGCAATTTTTGAAGAGTATGCTGATAAACTTGATGAAATGGTCATTGGACAAATTGAATCAGTGGAAGATAAGTTTGTCGTTGTAAATTTAGGTAAAACATTAGCGATGATGCCAAAAGGTGCACAAATGCCAAATGAACGCTATGTAGAAGGTCAAAAGCTTCGCATGGTCATTAGTGAGGTAAACAAAGAAACCAAAGGAGCACAAGTTTTAGTATCTCGTGCAGATGCTAAATTAGTGCGTCGTTTATTTGAACGAGAAGTTCCTGAGATTTATGAAGGCATCGTAGAGATAAAAGCGATCGCTCGTGAACCGGGAGAACGCACAAAAATCGCTGTGTACTCTAAAAATGAGAACATTGATCCTATTGGAGCTTGTATTGGACCGCGTGGGTCACGTGTTCAGGTTGTTATTGAAGAACTTCGTGGTGAAAAGATTGATATTTTCCAATGGAGTGAAAATGTCCCGGAACTTATAAAAAATGCATTAGCACCAGCACAAATATTAGCTGTTTATCCAGCCATTGAAGGTAAAGGATTAACGGTTATTGTCGAAGATAGTCAATTATCCCTTGCTATTGGTAAAAAAGGGAAAAACGCTCGTTTAGCCGTTAAGCTAACAGGTGCTAAAATTGATATTAAATCAAAAACTGAAGTTGAAGAAGAAGGCATTGATTGGGTAAGCTTGCATGATCAATACCAAGCTGAGATTGCAGAAAAACTTGCAATTGAGAAAATTGAAGCCGCTCAACCTGAAGTTAAAGAAGAAGAGACAACAGAAGCAACAACAGCTCAACCTAGCGCAAGTGAAGTTGAAGTGGTGGATAGTGATGTTGTCGAAAGTCAGCCTAGTGAAGTTGAAGAAGTTGATTATGAGGGTGAGCAAAAAGAAACACAAGAAGAAGTTAAACCTGCGGCTGCTGTTGAAGTAGAAAAAGAGAAAAAGCCAGTTGAAAAACGTGTTAAACGTGAAATCAAACCACGTACAGGGTATGTTTCTAAGTTTGAAAAGTTAGCAGATGCCTCATCTTCAGAAAATAAAAAAGATGCTGCACCAGCAAAACGCAAATACAAAGACTTTAAAGACAAAGAGCGTGAAGAACCAAAAGTTGATGTGGTGGAGTTATTAAAACACAAAGATTATGAAATCAAACCAGAATACACAAAGGAAGAGTTAGAAGAAATCAAACGTAGAGAAGAAGAAGAGTATGCTTCATCTTGGATTGAAGATGATATTGATTTCGATGAATTCGACGAATATTACGAGGAAGAGTGATTTTTATGGCCAAAAAGATTCCATTACGAAGATGTGTCGCTACCCAAGAAAGCTATCCTAAAAAACAACTCATTCGTATTGTAAAAACACCTGAAAAACAAGTCATTGTGGATGAATCAGGTAGAGCAAATGGAAGAGGAGCGTACATTAAAAAAAGCAAAGAAGCACTTGAAATTGCTATTAAAAAGAAAGCATTATCACGAGCTTTAGACATTGATATTCCACAAGAAATCTATGATCAATTGTACGCATTAATGAAGGATGAATAGGATTTATCAAAACTTAGGAATCATAAAAAAGGCTGGTATGTGTGTAATTGGAGAGGCGATACTCTCTCACATTCGCAACAAAACTGTTTATTTAGTTATTGTTGCATCCGATGCATCGATTAAGACAAAAAAGATGTATCAAGACAAATGTCATTTTTATCAAGTGCCTTGCGTAATTTATGGAAGTAAGGCAGACTTATCGAAAGCTGTTAAAAAAGATAACATTGCAGCAGTCGCTATTGATAATCAAGGTTTTGCAAAAAAGGTTTATAGTCAATTGAAAGAGGTGGTGTCATGAGTAGACCAAAGAAGAAACCAAACAACAGACGCAAAAGCAACCAAAGGGGGAACAACACCAAACCTAGACAAAGTTTCACACCAAAAAATGAAAATCTTGTAAAAGAGATAACATATTTTGAAGGTATTACTGTAAATGAAATAGCTGAGAAGCTAAATAAAAATGCGAGTGATATTATAAAACTGTTGTTCATGCTTGGTAAGATGGTAACCATTAACTCTATCATGGATGATGAGCTCGTTGAGCTTGTTTGTATGGAGTATGATGTTGTTGCCACAAAAGAAGATGAAGAAGAAGAACATGATAGTTTATTGGATAACATGACGGATGATCCAAAAGACTTAAAAGGACGCCCTCCAGTTGTAACCATTATGGGACATGTTGACCATGGTAAAACCACACTTTTAGATACAATTCGAAAAACAAAAGTTGTTGAAGGAGAATTTGGTGGCATTACGCAACACATTGGTGCTTATCAAGTTGAAGTTAATGGCAGTAAGATAACATTTTTAGACACACCAGGACATGAAGCTTTTACAGCTATGCGTGCTCGTGGTGCTAAGATTACGGATTTAGTTATTATTGTTGTTGCTGCAGATGATGGTGTTATGCCTCAAACAAAAGAAGCAATTGACCATGCAAAAGCTGCAGGTGTTCCAATACTAGTAGCCATCAATAAAATTGATAAAGAAGCAGCAAACCCTGATCGTATTATGAGCCAGCTTTCTGATTTAGGTTTAATGCCTGAAGCATGGGGTGGTGACACAATTTATGTTGAACTATCTGCTTTAAAAGGTGAAGGAATTGAACATTTATTAGAAACTGTTCAAGTGTTAATGGAAGTTGAAGAACTTAAAGCCAATCCTAATCGATTAGCTTCAGGTACTGTTATTGAAGCATCCTTGGATAAAGGCCGTGGACCAGTAACAACGCTTCTCATTCAAAATGGTACGCTAAAAACAGGTGATCCTGTTGTCGTAGGTACTTCATTTGGACGTGTTCGTCGCATGAACGATGATATGGGCAAAGAAATTAAAGAAGCTGGACCATCAACACCTGTTGAAATAATTGGACTTAATGATGTTCCTATTGCAGGGGATGTGTTTAAAGCCTTTGCGGATGAGCGTCGTGCTCGTTCACTAGCTGAAAAACGCAATCAAACTCGCATCGAATCTGAGCGTGTAAAATCTAGTGCAATGTCATTGGATGATTTAGCACAACAGATTAAAGAAGGAACTGTACAAGAGATTCCTGTCATTATTAAAGCAGATGTTCAAGGAAGTGCGGAAGCAGTTAAAAGCTCATTAGAAAAAATTGAAGTTGAAACCGTTAAAATTAATGTTATTCGAAACACAGCAGGGGCAATTAGTGAATCAGATTTAATGCTAGCAATGGCATCTGGTGCGATAGTTATCGGATTTAATGTTCGTCCAACTGCTGCTATTCGTAAAAAAGCAAAAGAAGAAGGTGTTGACATTCGTTTGTACAACATCATCTATAAGGCTGTAGAACAAATGGAAAGTGCGATGAAAGGTATGCTTGATCCAATCTTTGAAGAAGTTATTCATGGGCAAGCTGAAGTTCGTCAAACATTTAAAGCATCAAAAGTGGGTACCATTGCAGGTTGTATGGTCACTGATGGCAAACTTATTCGTAATAGCTTTGTACGATTGATTCGTGATGGTGTAGTTGTATATGATGGTAAATTGAGTTCTTTAAAACGTTTTAGCAATGATGCGAAAGAAGTTGCTCAAGGTTATGAATGTGGATTAACCATTGAAAATTTTAACGACATCAAAGTAAACGACTTAATTGAAGCATATGGCGAAATTGAAGTTGAACGAGAGTAGGTGAGAGTATGAGTAGCGTGAAAATTGAAAGAATGGAACAAATCATTCAAAAAGAAGTAAGCTTAATCATTAAAAACGAAATTAAAGATCCTCGACTTTCGTGGGTAATTATTACCGATACTAAGGTAACAAATGATTTATCCTTTGCGACAATGTATGTAAGTTTTATGCAAAATGATAGCAGCAACCAAGAAATTTTTGAATCACTTGAAAAAGCAAAAGGATTTATTCGTTCAAAGCTTTCTTCCCATCTTAAAACAAGAAAAGTACCACAACTTATCTTTGAATACGATGATACTTTAGACAAAGGAAATCGTATTGATGAGTTATTAAAAAACATTAATAATTAAAACAAGTACTTGCCTAATAACATTGTTTGTTAGAGCAAGTACTTTTTTTATGCTTATGTTTCATTAAAGGGCATAAAAAAAACAGGATGACTCCTGTCAGAGAGTTGACAAACAATCATGTTTGAAGGCTCTCTTTTTTGTTGGGAATAAA
>CAYZMP010000024.1:0-24523 GCA_964479585.1 uncultured Erysipelothrix sp. | reverse complement strand
AAGTCGAATTTTGTCGAAAGAAAGTAATGCGTGTAAAGCGCTTTCATTGTATAATGTACATGGTTATGTTTGACGTGTTAAAACATAAACCACCCTTTAGAGGGTTTTAGTTGGATTGAACTTTGTTTGCAAACCACCACAAAGTGTAGGAGAAGAACTCATTTATTGGGATTCTAGCAAACAAAGATCATCATAGATTTTATTTCTTAGCGTAAAGCTAAAAGAAAGGAAGGAAGAATATTTATGAAGTTTCTTAGAGCTGTTCTAGGATATGCCATCGCTGGTATGATCGTTATGTCCGTTTGGGGCGAATTCGTAGGCGTATGGGGAATTATCGGTGGATGGTTAGCAGCATTTGCTATCATCGGACCAATGTGGTTTATGAACCACTTCTTAGGTTTAATCCATCATGATGCTGACTCCGGTTTTGTTGACATGGGGTTAGGGATTGGTTTAACTGGATTATTCCGTGACACATTTGGTGTTGGATTTGATGCCTTTACGGCAGCAATGCCAACTCTTGCTTTAGTTGCAGTAGGAGCAATCCTTGGAGGATTTGTTGCTGCTAAAGTTGAAGAGAGTATGGAAAAGGGAGGTAATTAGTAATGGAATTAACTTTAATGTTGGCTACCGTAGCAGGCGGTTTCCTATTCCCTTTCTTAATTCGTTTATTATGGGGAAAATTAGTTGATAATTTTGGTACATTCGGTGGATGGATGGCAGCATTATTCATCGTTGGTACAACTTGGGCAATTAACCATGGTACAGGCATGATCACACAAGGTGATGGCGGCGCTTGGATCGACATGGGGTTTGCAGCAGGTATCGGTTTATTAACAGCTTCAGTAGTACGTGGTGGAAGTTTTGCAAAAGCAGTTCCTAATGTCATCGCAGCAATCGTTGGTGGTGCTTTAGGTGGATTAATTCTATCATTCTTCTTATTTTAACAATTGAATATTAGAAAAAATACTTTCAGGAGGTACTAATGGAAAAGTATGTATTAGCTATTGATGCTGGGACAACCAGTAATCGTGCGATTATTTTTGATTCTAACACTAACATCGTTGGTGTAGCTCAAAAAGAATTTGAACAAATCTTTCCAAAACCAGGTTGGGTTGAACACAACGCAAACGAAATTTGGACAAGTGTATTATCAGTTTTATCAGATGTATTAATCTCAACGAAGATCAAACCTGAGCAAATTGCTAGTATCGGTATTACCAACCAACGTGAAACAACAGTTGTTTGGGACAAAAACACAGGAATTCCTATTTATAATGCTATCGTTTGGCAATCACGTCAAACAGTTCCTATCTGTGATGAAATCAAAGCAGCTGGAAAAGAACAATTATTCCGTGACAAAACAGGTCTAGTTGTAGATGCTTATTTCTCCGGAACAAAAGTTAAATGGATTTTGGACCATGTTGAAGGTGCTCGTGAAAAAGCAGCAAAAGGCGATCTATTATTTGGAACAATCGACACATGGTTAGTTTGGAAGTTATCTGGTGGTGCAGCACACGTTACTGACTACTCAAATGCTTCTCGTACATTAATGTACAATATTTATGACCTTAAATGGGATGAAGAACTTCTTGAAATCTTAAATGTTCCTACGAACATGCTTCCAGAAGTATTACCATCAAGCTATGTTTATGGTAAAACTGTATCTTATCACTTCTTTGGTCAAGAAGTACCTATCGCTGGTATCGCTGGTGACCAACAAGCTGCTCTATTTGGACAAGCTTGCTTCAAACCTGGTATGGCGAAAAACACCTATGGAACTGGTTCATTCATGCTTATGAATACTGGGGAAAAAGGTATTCCTTCTAAAAATGGTTTATTAACCACTCTTGCATGGGGCTTAGATGGAAAAGTTGAATATGCACTTGAAGGATCAATCTTTATTACTGGTGCTGTAATTCAATGGTTACGTGACGGATTGAAATTCGTTAACTCAGCTCCTGAATCAGAAGCTCTAGCAACAAGTGTTGAATCATCAGATGGTGTTTACTTAGTTCCTGCATTTGTAGGTCTAGGTGCTCCTTATTGGGATGATAAAGCTCGTGCTTCAATCTTAGGATTGACAAGAGGATCAACAAAAGCTCATATTACACGTGCAGCATTAGAATCTATTGCTTACCAAACACGTGACGTATTATCAGCAATGCAAAGTGACTCTGGAATTAACCTAGCTGAATTAAAAGTTGATGGTGGAGCAGTTAAGAATAACTACTTAATGCAATTCCAAAGTGATATTCTAGGTGTACCAGTTGAGCGTCCAGTTGTTCAAGAAACAACAGCTCTAGGTGCAGCATTCTTATCTGGACTAGCAGTAGGATATTGGACAAGCACGGATGATGTTACCAATAACTGGAAACTAGACAAACGCTTCGAGCCAGAAATGACTGAAGCAGTAAGAGAAAAAATGTATAAAGGATGGCAAGCAGCTGTTAAAGCTACTCAAGCTTACAAACCTGAATAATACATGCATTTTAAAAGATAGTCCAATATAATTCGGACTATCTTTTTTTTGTCGTAACAATAAAAAAACTGAAGTTGATTCTTCAGTTTTTTCTACTTCATCATTGGCTAGATGACGAAGGTTAATAGGAGTGTCTGATTCTTTCTAATATAAGGCTAATATACTCTGAATTAGAAGGCTTTTTATTGGGATCTTTATAATTCATCGTCTTTAAGAAAGATTTCAGACTATCGTTATTTTGGTTAAATGCTAATGTTATTGAATGTCTCATTGCCTTATCTACATTTGCACTTGATGTTTTAAATGCAGCTCCTACCAATGGGTAAATAGATTTGGTAATAGAGAAGACATCTGAATCTTGTTTTACTAAATAGGCTAATGCATGATAGAAGTATTTGTATCCTAATGTATGAACAGGTAAGCCACTATCGATTAAATATTTGACTATAAATGCATTGTTGTCATTAGCATCAATAATTGGACTGTTTCCAACATTATTATCATTCACGATGATTTGAATACGATCCATCAATACATCCATTTTATATGGTTTTAGCATATAGAAGCTAGCACCGAGCTGTATAGCATATTGTACGATAGAATCTTGTGATAGCTCACTTGCCACAATAACTTTCGTATTTTTTAATAAGTCTTCTTTAATTGCTTGTTCTAAAAATCCAAGTCCATCAACATGTGGCATGATTAAATCTAGTAGAATTACATCTGGTTGACTGTATCTAAGTTTACGTAAACCATCTAAGCCATCATGAGCGATGTCGATTGATTTAACAAGCTCATGATATTTTAAGTGTTCTTGTAATTGCTCACAGATTAGAATGTCATCATCAACAACTAATAGTGATACAGCTTTACTACTCATGGGCCACTCTCCTTTAATGAATGGACTTATGGATTGGCTAGTCGACTTTTGCCATTGAACGTGAGGCAATGATATCAACTCCTAAGTCACAAACATTTTCAATTAATACTTGTTTGTTTTGTACAGGTGCTTTCACTTCTATTTTTGCAATTTCTTTCATCACATCAAACATACTACCTTTTGGTATGTCTGATGATGTAATGACTGGTAAACGATCATACATTGCTCCTACAATTTTTACTGTGCTTGTGAGCATACGAGTAGGATTCGTTAATTCTTTTCTTGCATAAACATCACCACGAGGGCATTGATTTCCTTTAACTTCTACAATATTGTTGTTATCATCCATTTCAATTTCTAGATGACAACTAACAGGGCAGACGATACAAATCATTTCTTCTTTTCTCATGCTGCTTCCTCCATAATCTCAAGACTAATTGATTCTTTAACATCCTCAATGTCTTGTTTGCGTAAAATAACTTTTTCCATTTCAGCTGGTGCCATATGTTTTTTCTTTAGTTTTCTAAATTCAACACCATCTTTTTTAATGACTAAGTTAACATTTTTAAATGTGTTTTTTACTCTAAACATGAGTTCAATTTTAGTATCCACATTAACAGGGTGAATAATTTGTGGAACAATGTATCCAACACCTTCATTTGCTTCAGTTTTAAATGAGTTACCAGTTACTAACTGATCTTTTATATGTTTTGCGGCTGCAATTCCAGCCTTTTTACCTTCTTCACTAACAAAGTCCACAAGATCATGCACGTGTAAGACATTTCCACAAGCAAACACTCCTGAAAGACTTGTTTGATAGGATTCGTCAACTTTTGGACCACGTGTTTTTAGATCCATGTCAATTTCTGCTTCTTCTGTTAGGGCATTTTCAGGAATCAGTCCGATAGAGAACAAGACGGTATCCACATCAAATTCTTTCTCAGTTCCAGGTATTGGTTGGAAGTTTTTGTCAACTTGAGCAATTTGAACTGCTTCAACTCGATCAAGACCTTCAATACGAGTAATTGTATGGCTTAAAAATAGTGGTATGTCAAAGTCTTCTAAACATTGTTTAACATTTCGTGGTAAACCATTAGAGTGTGGCATAATTTCTGCAACACCTAATACTTGTGCACCTTCTAAGGTTAAACGTCTTGCCATGATTAATCCAATGTCTCCACTACCAAGGATAAAGATTTTTTTACCAACCATAAATCCTTCCATGTTTAGATAACGTTGAGCAGTTCCAGCAGACCATACACCACTTGGACGATATCCAGGCACTGCAATGGCTCCACGAGTTCTTTCACGACATCCCATGGCTAATACAATGGCACCAGCTTTGACTTGGATGTATCCTTCTTGAGGGTTTACATATTCAATGATTTTTGAGTTATTCATGTGAATAACCATTGTATTTAAACGGTATGTAATTTTGTTTTCGTGCACTAAGTCAATAAAGCGTTCTGCATAAGATGGGCCTGAAAGTTCTTCCTTAAAAGTATGAACACCAAAGCCGTTGTGTATGCATTGTTGTAAAATACCACCTAATTCACGATCACGCTCTAAAATTAAAATATCATCTATTCCTTGTTCGTGGGCACTAACAGCC
Organism: uncultured Erysipelothrix sp.; assembly: GCA_964479585.1. Classification (GTDB taxonomy): domain Bacteria; phylum Bacillota_I; class Bacilli_A; order Erysipelotrichales; family Erysipelotrichaceae; genus UBA6182. The sequence goes on along the minus strand of CAYZMP010000024.1, from coordinate 19,549 downwards.
GCTGCTAGACCAGCACTGCCCCCACCAATGATTACTAAATCATAATGTTTCATGTGCTTACTCCTTTGTCTTTCCAACGAGAATACGAGATTCATCGGAATCCAACAAGACCTCTGTTGGAGTTAAATTCAATTCTCTAGCTAAGATGTTAATTACACGTGGTTCGCAGAATCCACCTTGACAGCGTCCTGCACCAGCGCGTACTCGACGTTTAACAGCTTTCACTGTTTTTGCACCGACGTTTCGATGGATGACGTCCACAATTTCAGCTTCACTAACAAGTTCACAACGACAAATCATTTGTCCAAAACGAGAATCTTGTTCAAAATGTTTTTGTTTTTCTTCAACTGACATGCGATTTAAGATAACCCATGGTCGACGTTGTTTATGCTCAGACTTCTTTTTTAAAGAAACTAAATTTTTCAAAATTGTCTCCATAACATATTCAGTAATGGCTGGTGCACTTGCGATACCAGGTGATTCAATTCCGATCAAATTGACAAAGTTTGGCACATCTTTGGCTTCTTCGATAATAAAATCATGATTATCTGGTGTAGGACGAAGACCAGTGTAAGTACGAATAACAGTGTGAAGTGGGATATTCTTAACAGTTTTTGATACTTCACGCTTTACGTAAGCTAAAGCTTCTGCTGTGTTGTCTTTGCCTTCTTTATCACTAATTGTTTCAGAGTTAGGTCCTAATAAGATGTTGTTATGAATGGTAGGAACTACTAAAACACCTTTACCTTTTTCAGAAGGAAGTGGATAAATTGTTCTTGATACTACAGGTTTTTCCGCACGATCAAGAACATAGTATTCACCACGACGTGCTTGGATACGATACGAAGACTGATTAGATACCATACGATAAATATCATCTGAATACAAACCAGCTGAGTTAATTACAATTTTTGTTTGATAGGTTGATTTGTTTGTTTCAATGTTAAAATAACCTTCACGCTTTTCAACATTCACAACTTTGTTGTTTAAAAACAGCTCAACCCCATTATCTACAGCACTTTCCATCGCAGCAATAGTCACTTCCCAAGGGGAGATAATACCAGTACTTGGTAAATCAAGAGCTTTCATTACTGCGTCACTTAAGTTTGGTTCTAATCGAATAGCTTCTTCACGATCAATCATGCGAACTGGTACTTTACGTTCAATGGCTTGTTCATAAAGTTCATTCAGCTTTGGTAGTTCACTCTCATCGGTTGCGACAACAAGCGCCCCGTTGCGTATAAAATCAACTTTCAATTCATTGCATAAATCCTCAAATAGTTCGTTTCCTCGAACATTGAGCTTTGCTTTTAGTGTGTTCGGCTTAGGATCATGTCCTGAGTGAACGATAGCACTATTAGCGGCTGTGGCTTCATTTCCAACGTCGTTGTCTTTTTCTAAAACAGCAACTTTTAGATTGTACTTGCTTAATTCATACGCAAGCAATCCACCATTAATGCCAGCACCAATGATGATTATGTCATACATACTAATTCCTCCTTATTATCTAAAAAGACATCAAAAAATAGTTTTACCTATTTCTCTGATGTCTCTTAGTTGTGTATTAACTTGTAAAAATATTGTAAACGATTTCACAACATGTGTAAATATTGATAAAACATTCACAAAATCGTGATAATATTGGATTAATAATCACAAATTTACCCCGATATGATATGATGATAACATATTTATGGAAGGTGGAAAACATGAAAATTGTTATTTTAGATGCACATGCAATGAATCCAGGTGATTTATCGTGGGACAAAGTAGAAAGATATGGAGAACTTGTTCTATTTGATAAAACAAAACAAGAAGAGATTATAAAAAACATTAGTGATGCTCAAATTGTATTAACAAACAAAACAGTGTTGGATCGTGAAACAATTGAAAAAATGACGAATGTACAATACATTGGTGTTATGGCAAGTGGGTATAATGTTGTGGATATCGAAGCAGCGAAACAACATAATATTGTAGTAACCAATGTGCCTGGATACTCTACTTTAAGTGTGGCACAACATGTTTTCGCATTACTACTTGAAGCGTATGTACAGGTTGGTAAACACAATGAACTAATCAAACAAAACAAATGGGCTTTAAGTGAGGATTTTTGCTTTTATCAAGGTGATTTCTTTGAGTTACAACATAAAACAATAGGTGTTGTAGGGTATGGAAATATTGGAAAAGCAGTAGTAAAGATTGCACAAGCGTTTAATATGAATGTTCTTATTTACGATAAGGGGAAAATTGAACCGTGTAACGATGGTAAGAAAGTATCTTTTGATGAACTTGTTTCACTTTCGGATATTATTACACTGCATGTTCCATTAAAAACAGAAACACAACATATGTTTAATAAAAATACAATAAGTAAGGTTAAACCAAATTGTGTGTTAATCAACACTGCTCGTGCTCAACTTGTGGATAAAGACGCTTTAATTGCCGCGTTAAATAATAATCAACTTGCATATTATTGCACCGATGTTTTTGATAGTGAACCTCCAATATTAAATGATCCTCTTATACTCCATCCTAAATCAATTATTACAGGACACATGGCATGGGCAACAAAAGAAGCACGTACTCGATGCATTGAAATTATTGCCGATAATATCGAAGCCTTTATAAACCATCGTCCTATCAATAAGGTAAATTAATGTTACAAGAGTTAGATAGCCTTACAATCATAGTTGGTTTATTAATCATTGTATTGCTTTTTATCGTAATCATCATGCAACTTAGTAATAACAGAAAGTATAACAAAATAGAAAAAACCACAAATGAACAATTAAAAGAGTATGGCGCAAGTTTTGATGATGCCTTTAGAGAAAATCGAGTGGAGTTAACACAATCACTACACCAGTTTTCAATGAGCACCACACAGCATCTTCAACAAATAAATCAACTTCAAGCCGAGAAATTTGATCGTCTAAATGTTTCTATGGTTGAGTCACTTGAAAAAGTTAAAGAACAAGTAGACAAAAACTTAACCCATCTTCAACAAGACAATAGTCAAAAACTAGAGCAAATGCGTTTAACGGTTGATGAAAAATTACAAGCATCTGTGGAAAGAAGATTTAACGAATCATTTAAACTTATATCAGAGCGATTGGATATGGTCCAACAAGGTCTTGGTGAAATGCAAAAACTTGCGACTGGTGTGGGTGACTTAAAAAAAGTATTAACCAATGTTAAAACAAGAGGGAATTTAGGTGAGATACAATTAAAAAATATTTTAGAAGAAATATTAACTCCTCAACAATATGAAGAAAATGTTCTTATTAACGAAGATAATCAACGAGTGGAATTTGCAATAAAACTACCAAATAGTTCAACAAACAACAAAGCACTGTTGTTGCCGATTGACTCAAAATTCCCAATGGAGGATTATCATCGACTGATGGATGCTTATGATAATAATCAAAGTGTAGAATCTTCATTAAAAGCATTTGAGGTTGCTGTAAAGAAGAGTGCCAAACAAATATATCAAAAATACATCAATCCACCATTAACGACCGATTTTGCCATTATGTTTGTGCCAACTGAAGGGTTGTATGCAGAGATTCTTCGTTATCCTACCTTGTTTGAAACTTTGCAAAAAGAATATAAAATAACCGTTGTTGGTCCGACAAACTTAGTTGCCTTTTTAAGTAGTTTGCACATGGGATTTAAAACATTAGCTATTGAAAAGCGAAGCAGTGAAGTGTGGGAACTACTAGCAATGATAAAAAAGGAGTTTTATCAGTTTGACACTATTTTAGATAAAACAAAAAAGAAACTTCAAGAAGCAACAAATGTAATTGAACAAGCAAATACTAAAACTCGTGCTATTCATCGAAAGCTGAAAAATGTAGAGATGATAGAGACTATTGAAACGTCTTGGGATGACGATGTAGATGTCCCTAAAAACGGTCTTTAATGACAATTTTAATGAATAAATAGTAGTGAAGAGTAATTTAGCGTTCTTTTTATTGTGTTAATTACGAAAATCAAAGAAATATCTGAGATAATGTAATTGGACATCGGGGGGATGTCCTTTTTTATGTTTTCACTACTAAATTATCTTATTTTAGGTATAATAGTGAAAAAGGTGATAGTATGAAAATTCTTATTATGTGTGATTCTTTTAAAGGAACAATGAGTTCAACCGAGGTGAATCGAATTATTGAAGAGAGCATTCAACCTTATTTTGTTCATCACGATGTGCTTACTTTTGCGATATCGGATGGTGGGGAAGGAACATTGGATGCTTATGTCGATGCTACAAATGCAGATTTGTATTCGGTAGCTGTAAACAATCCTTATTTTGAGCCTATTGGAGCTACCTATGCGAGATTTAATGATACAGCAATGATTGAACTTGCATCTGCAGCAGGAGTCAATCTTATTCCAAAGCGATTAAATCCTCTTGAAACAACGACTTTTGGTGTCGGACAAATTATCAATCGTGCGATAGAATCAGGTGTTAAGCATATTTGCTTAGGACTTGGTGGATCAGCAACCAATGATGCTGGATGTGGTTTATTGAGTGCTTTAGGTGTACGATTTTATGATAAAGATGATAATTTATTTATTCCAACAGGAAAGTCATTAAAAGACATTGTTAGAATAGATACTAGTCAAGTAAGTAAAAAAACAAAGCAAGTTTTATGGACGGTTGTCAGTGATGTTAAAAGTCCATTGTATGGGCCAGATGGAGCTGCTTATGTGTATTCTGCTCAAAAAGGTGCTAACAAAGAAGATATTAAGGTATTGGATGATGGGTTGAGACATTTTGCCAAAATGGTTTATCAATTATATGGTATAGATGTTCAAAACATTGATGGTGCTGGAGCAGCAGGTGGTGTTGGTGCTGGCATGGCTGCATTTTTTGATGTGAAAATTGTCAAAGGGATTGATTTTTTCATTGATTTAGTTGATTTTAAGAAACATTTACCTGATACAAGTTTAATTATTACAGGTGAGGGAACATTAGATAAGCAAACGTTACAAGGGAAGGTTGTTTATGGAATTTCTCATTTAGCAAAGCAACACAACATTGATGTTATCGCTGTAGTGGGACAGTTAAAGGATGAGGAGTTAATATCTTTATTGCCGCTCTCTGAAATTATAGTCATACATAAAGACAAGTTGCCCATGGAAAAAATTCATCGTCATGCTGAAAGTGATTTGCGATTAGCTATGCAATCCTGGGCATTTAATAAAACTGCAAAAATAAACTAAAAAATAGTAGGAAATACTATTTTTTTTGTAATATGGTTTCAATGATGGATTCATCAGGATCAATAAAGAGTGATTGATAAGAAAGTACAGATACTAATCCTTTTGGAGCTTGTGGTATCTTTTTTATATTAGCAACCTTTGTATACATCACTTCAACACTAGAAGAATGTCTAGCTTTAGAGTAGTATGCCGCAAGCATTGCTGCTGCGCGAATGTGTTTTTCTTCTAAAATACGATTGCTTGAAACCACAACATGGGCTCCATGATGATGTCGTGTATGAAACCACGTATCCTTTTTGCTTGCTAGTTTAAATGTCACATAATCATTTTGGATGTTGTTTTTACCGACATAAATCGTTGTGTCATCATCAAAAGGAATTGTAGTAATGTTAGGTGCTTTGCTTTTTGTTTTTTTCTTCTGTTTTTCTTGAGCAAAGAAACCTAATGAGGATAGTTCTTCTTTAATTTCCATGGCATCATGAACATTACAATACGTTAGCTGTTCTTCTAAAAGTGAGAAATAATGAATTTTCTCATTAACAATATCGATTTGTTTCTGTAAATGAGGTAAGGAACTTACTAATTTTTGATACTTTTTATAATACAATTGTCCGTTTTCAATTGCACTTAGCTTTGGATCAAGGGCAATAGTTAACTCACGTTGATCTTCAAAGTGAGTAGCTTTAAATGATGTTGCACCTTTTTGTATGGATGAAGCAAACATAAAGCAATAATCACCATATTCTTGAAAGGTAGAAGCATCACTAACTTTTTTAACTTCTTGTTCAAGTTTTTCTTTTTTATTACGAGCTTTTTTTAGTTCTCTATTAATAATTTTTGCAACATTGTTTGTAATGTCTTTTACACGTTTTTTGTGGTCAAGGTGTTGATAAATGTGAGTTAAACCATCGTGCAAATCAAAAGATTCAAAAGTCAAGGTAGTATGAGTTAGTGGGATTGCATGAAAAATTGAAGGTTTTTCTTTGGCTACAAACAAAGTATTACTAGAAAGTATGGTTTGTAAAATAGTGTGGTAATATTCATTGTTCCTTATTCTATAATCAAACTCTCGTGCTAAAATCGGAGAAAAACCTTCGAAATTTTCTAATAACTGATCACTTGGTTCATTTGTGTATTGTAAAGGACTTTTTTTATCCAATGATTCCATAACTTCATATTTTGCAGTTGGAATAATAATGCGTTTTGAATTTTGGTAGGGTGCGATACGATACAATGCATCAATAATTTTACGATTTTGATCAATTAAAATCATATTCGCATATTTACCCATCAGTTCAATCGCAATGGTAGTTTGTTGTAATTCAAATAAGTCATTTCTTTTTTCTAAGGTTACATGAATTATTCGATCAAATCCAACTTGTTCAAAAGATACAATCGATCCACCTTCCGCGTATTTTTTTAAGAGCATTAAAAAATTCGTGGAATGAGAACTTTTTTCACTTTCATTTTCCAACAATTGAATTCTATTAGTTTGTGCATGAAGTGAAACATAAAGGTAAATCTTCTTTTTCGCAAAACAATGAAATATTATTTCGTTGTCGGAAGGTTGAGTTATTTTATTTACTTTTAATGGGACATGCTTTTTAATTGACTGCTGATAACGATGCAGTAGTATTCCATCTAGTGCCACAAACGACTCTCCTTTTTGTGACATTATATCACATTGACAATGACCCTTTGCTTTTGTATGATTGTACAAAGGAAGTATACGATGAAAAAAGGACTATTAATTGTATTAAGTGGCCCAAGTGGCGTAGGAAAAGGAACTATTCGAGAACTGTTTATTCACAAAGCTGAGTTAAACATTGCGTTTTCCATTTCCATGACAACACGTAAACAACGTGAAAATGAAATAGATGGTGTTCATTATCGATTTGTGAGTGAACAGCGTTTTAAGCAAGCCATTGAAAACGATGAGCTTTTAGAGTATGCACAGTTTGTGGGTAATTTTTATGGTACTCCACTTGCGGATGTAGAAAAATTGAGAAATGAAGGTAAAAATGTGCTTTTAGAAATTGAAGTACAAGGAGCCTTACAAATTAAAGATCGTTGTCCTGATGCATTAATGATTTTTGTTGTACCACCAAGTATTGAAGAATTACGTCGTCGGATTTTAAATAGAAAAACAGAATCAGAAGAAGTAATTCAACAACGATTATCAAAAGCTCAAAGTGAAATGGATTTAACAGGGCAGTATAAGTATGTGGTTTGCAATGATGATCCACAGTTAGCTGCAGATATTATAAGTGTTATCATAGCCCGGCACATGGATACAGAATTTGATAGTTAATGAGTCATGAAAAAAAACTACATCAATGTATGGGTTGAACATCGAATACCAACATTAGACGCATTGACTTATCAATGCGATTTTTATGTAGAAAAGGGAATGCGAGTAATCGTGCCTTTGCAAAGTAAAAACGTAGTTGGGTTGGTTTGTGAACTTAATGTTTCTTATGATCAAGAAAAACCAATAAAACACATTGTAAAAGTGGTGGATGAGACACCAATCTTTTCTGATGCGCAGTTTGAACTAGTAGAGTATATAAAAAACATGAGTGTATCTGACTCAATTAGTGTTGTAAAAGCTATGTTACCAAGTCACTTAAAACCAACGATAAAAAAACAACGCATTGCTAAAGAAAGATTTGTCATTTGTAAACAACAACATGATCATTTGACAACACGTCAACATGAAATTGTAAACTATGTCAAAGCAAATCAACCACTGGCTTATCGTGATTATCGAAAATATGCAAAAGGATTAGCGAAAAAATTAGTGGATGACAATGTTGTAAAAGTAATTGAAAAAGATAAACAATATTCATTGCTTAAAGATGTCAAGAAAGAACCTTTTTTACAACTAAATAAGGATCAACAAACAGTATATGAGCAAATCAAACGAAACGAGTTTAATACTTATTTGCTTTTTGGTATTACCGGTAGTGGTAAAACAGAAGTATTTATGCATTTAGTAAGAGATACACTAGCTCAAGGAAAAAATGTACTTGTGTTAGTCCCTGAAGTAGCACTAACTCCTCAAATGATTGATCGGTTTTTAAAGCGGTTTGATGAAAATATTGTTGTGTATCATTCTCATTTAAGCGATAACGAACGCTTTTTTCAGTACAACCAAGTAAAAAACAATCAAGCACACATTGTTATTGGTACACGTTCAGCGATTTTTTTACCAATGGATAACATTGGCTGTATTATCATGGATGAAGAGCATGATGGTAGTTTTAAACAAGAAGTATCTCCCTATTATCACGTTCGTGATATTGCTGATTTTTTATGTAAGAAACATCAGTGTCCTTTGCTTTTAGCTAGTGCAACACCATCACTTGAAAGTTATGCACGGGCTTTAAAAGGAGTGTATCATCTACTACAGTTAAAAGATCGAATCAATAAATCACTCGCAACAATTGAAGTAGTAAACATGAAACAAAGTATTCAAGATAACAAGAATCTATTTTTAAGTGAACAATTATTATCTAAGATTGAAGATCGATTACAAAAGAAAGAACAAATTATCTTGTTGTTAAATCGGCGTGGTTATACACCGCATGTTATGTGTAAACAATGTCTTAGTATGGCGACATGTCATTATTGTGATGTACTATTAACGTATCATATTGAAGATAAAAAACTTCATTGCCATAATTGCAACCATGTTTATCATCAATATCAATGCCAACAGTGCAACCACACTCAGTTTATGGGAAGTGGTATTGCAACTCAGCGGTTAGAGGAAGTATTAAAGAAACGATTTAATCAAGCAAGAGTATTGCGTTTAGATTATGACACTACAAAAGTAAAAAATGCTCATGAGATTTTACTAAATAGTTTTAACAAACATGAGTATGACATTTTAATAGGCACACAAATGGTTGCGAAAGGATTAGATATACCCAATGTAACGTTAGTTGGGATATTGCAGGCGGATGTTGGATTATCGCGCAATGATTTTCATGTTAATGAATCCACGTATGCAATGATTAGTCAAGCAGCAGGTCGTAGTGGTCGTCATGATAAAAAAGGTGAAGTAATAATTCAAGCCTTTAATAGTGAACATTATGTAATAAAAGCAGCTTATCATCAAGACTACACGATGTTTTTTAAACAAGAAATGCATTATCGTAAACTAGCCATTTTACCTCCGTATGTGTATTTGATTTCACTAATCATTACCCATCGCAACAAAGAGAAAGCATACACCTTAGGATACGATTTGTTTGATGCTCTTAAAGAGAAAGAGTCGATGGTATTAGGTGTCAGTGATTTAGGAAAGAGCAAAGATCATTTTCGATATCAAATTGTCATTAAAACCAAAACCTTGTCAAAAGCCATTGAAAATGTCAAAATGATTTTGCGTGAACACAAACAGCTCAAGCCAGTAGTTAGTGTTAATGTATCCCCAAACCATTTGGAGTAACCATGAGAAAAATAGCCTTTGATGTTTTAAGAAAAGTAATTGTTGATCATAAATACGCGAATGTCGCTTTGAAAAATGTCGATCATCCTAATGTTGCACTCATTACGCAACTTGTGTATGGTACATTGCAAAACTATGAGTATTGCAAAGCGCATTGGCAACCTTTTATAAGCAAACCATTAAAAAAAGACATTGAAATATTACTAACATTATCGGTTTATCAATGGATTTTCATTGATAAAACACCTGATTATGCCATTGTTAATGAAACCATTGAAATTGCTAAACGACTATTTGATGGTCGCTATCAAAAAGTAATCAACGCTGTTTTACGTAATGTGTTTTTACAACCAATCCTATCATTACCTTTTGATACTAATGAAAACATCGCATTAATGACTTCTTTTCCATTATGGATTATCAATTTATGGGAAAAGCAATATGGTAAAGAGTTGATGCTTGATTTTGCACTAAGTTCCAATAAAGCATCTACTATATATGTAAAAGAAAATCCATTTGTATCCTTATTAGAGGATGATAGTCATTTAGAAAAGACGGATGTTCAAGGGTGTTATGCTGTTGATCGCACCTTTTTATCTTCGAAGGCTTTTGCTTTTGGAAAATACATTGTGCAAGATAAAAATGCCCAACAGGTTGCTCATTTTGTAGATGTTAAGCCCAATGATGTCGTATTAGATGCTTGTGCAGCCCCAGGTGGTAAATCAGTATCCATGGCAATCAAGATGAACAATCAAGGAAAAATTATTGCGTTGGATGTGTTTGAGCATCGATTGCAACTTATCCAGCAGTTAATTAGAAAAACAAAAATCGATATTATAAAACCAACCTTACAAGACGCCACAAAAGCGCATGAAGCTTTTAAAGAAGAAACATTTGATGGTGTTCTTGTTGATGCTCCTTGTAGTGGTTTAGGTGTATTAAAAAGAAAACCAGAAATTAAACTTTTTATAAAGCCTAGTGATCTTGATCAATTAGTAACACTACAACAAGAAATTTTAAAAAGTGTGGCATTGTTAGTTAAAGTAGGTGGTTGGTTAGTATATGGTACATGTACGATTAATAAAAAAGAGAACGAAAAGCAAAGCGAGTATTTTTTAAACAAGTTTCCTCAGTATGAAAAAATTGAAGAAAAGTTTATTAATCCAAAGACAAGTGAAGCAGACGGCTTTTATATGGTAAAATACAAGCGTACTAGTTAAAAGAAATGAGAGCTTATGAAAACATTATATGATTTTACTTACCCACAACTAATTAGCTGGTTAGAAGATAACAACCAGAAAAAATTTCGAGCAAAGCAATTATACTCTTGGCTTTATAAAAAACGAGTTAATGATATTGAATCGATGAGTGATTTAGCGAAGGATTTTCGTGAGCTTTTAAATGAGCAGTTTAATTTATCGACGATAACATTAAAAGAAAAACACGTTGCCGATGATCAAACAACCAAATATTTGTTTAGGTTAAGTGATGGTCTATTAGTAGAAACAGTGTTAATGCATCATGATTATGGTAAAAGTGTTTGTGTAAGTTCGCAAATTGGTTGTAACATGGGCTGTAAATTTTGTGCGAGTGGATTACTAAAAAAACAACGCAACTTAACAGCAGGTGAAATGGTTCAACAAGTCCTATATGTTCAACAAGAACTAGATAAACAAGAAGAACGAGTATCTTCCATTGTCGTAATGGGAATTGGAGAACCGTTTGATAATTATGATCATGTGCTGAATTTTTTGAAAATTATTAATCATGACCTTGGATTAGCCATTGGATCAAGAAAATTAACAATATCAACATGTGGACTTATCGATGGCATATTAAAATTGGCAGAAGAACCATTGCAAATTAATTTAGCCATTTCATTGCATGCACCAAATGATGCTTTACGTTCTTCATTGATGCCTATTAACCAAGCGCATCCTATTAATGAGTTGATGGATGCTTTAAATGTGTATTATCAAAAGACAAATCGACGAATTACTTATGAATATATCTTGCTTGAAGGTGTTAATGATCAAATCGTTCATGCCAATCAATTAGCCAACTTAATCAAAGGACAAAATGCGTATGTTAACTTAATACCTTATAATCCTGTTGATGAGCAACCATTTCAAAGAACACACATTAAAACAGCACTGTTGTTTTATGATCAGTTAAAAAAGCGAAAAATTCAAGTAACCTTACGTCAAGAACATGGGGTAGACATTGATGCAGCTTGTGGGCAACTTCGTAGTAAACGCTTAAAGGAGTCATCATGAGAAAAGCCATTGGTAGAACTGATAAAGGCAAAGTAAGAGAAAACAATCAAGATCAATACGCAATCATAAGAGAAGATGATGCCATTTTTGCAATTGTATGTGATGGCATCGGTGGTCATGCTGGTGGGAAAAGAGCTAGTAATTTTATCACTCGCTATGTGAAAAAACATTTTGTTGATCATGCACCATTTTTAAGTGCGAAAGATGCGATAGCTACCATTTATCAACTATTAAAAGATGCCAACAGTTCATTATTAGCGGTAGCAAATAAAAATGCCGAACTTCAAGGGATGGGTACTACCTTGGTTGGTCTTTATGTGAGTAATGATTATAAAATTCTTGTTAATGTTGGTGATTCACGTTGTTATGGGTTTAATGATGAAACACTTGATTTGTTAAGCGATGATCATAGTTATGTTAACGAACTTGTAAAGTTAGGGAAAATTTCAAAAGATCAAGCAGAAGTACATCCTTATCGTAACATGCTAACCAATGCTTTTGGTATATCAGAAACGTTGTTTGCGGATATTAAAGAAATTGATAGACCATATGCAAACTACATGTTATGTTCTGATGGTTTACATGGTTATGTGCAAGAAGATGAAATTTTTAATGAGTTACGCTCACCTAATAGTAAGACAAATAAAATAAAATCCTTAATTGAAAAAGCCAACAGCGTTGGTGGTTTTGATAATGTGACGATTGTGCTTGTCAGTGATGAGGGATTCGCTGATGAATAATAAAATCAAAAACCGTTATGAGGTTATTAAAAAAATTGGTGAAGGTGGTATGGCTGATGTTTATTTAGCGTTAGACACCTTATTAAATAGAGAAGTAGCTATCAAGTTTTTACGTGGTGATCTTTCAAGTGACCCAATAAACTTAATGCGATTTCAACGAGAAGCAAATGCCGCTAGTGGCATAACACACCCAAATATTGTCGAAATATTTGATGTTGGTGAAGAAGATGGTCAGCATTTTATCGTCATGGAAAATGTGAAAGGAAAAACCTTAAAACAACTGATCCAACAACGAGGAGCCATCGATTTAGATGAAGCGCTTATTATTATGAAACAAATCGTGGCGGGATTATCCAAAGCTCACCATCATAATGTTGTACATCGAGATATAAAACCACAAAACATCTTAATGAAAGATGATGGCACAGCTAAGATTGCTGATTTTGGTATTGCTCGCTCACAAGGGGCAACACAATTGACACAAATTGATTCCGTGATGGGTTCTGTTCATTACATGGCACCTGAAAGTGCTCGAGGAGAAAATGCGACAAACCAAAGCGACATTTATTCAGTGGGTATTGTCTTTTATGAACTATTAGTTGGTGATGTTCCATTTGATGCGGAAGCTCCTGTTCAAGTAGCCTTAAAACACATGAAAGATGATTTTCCACTTGTAAAAGACTTTAATCCATCCATTCCTCAATCAGTAGAGAATATAATTACAAAAGCAACTGCTAAAAATAAAAACTTCAGATACAAAAATATTGATGAGATGTTAGAAGATTTAGAGTCTTGCATGGACGAGAGTAAGCAAAGTGAAAAACCAATTGTGTTTGATAGTGAAGAAGGTAATACTATTGTTATGGATCAAGTCAATGATCTATCTAAAGAAAAGCAAGACAATCCTTCTACAATAAAAACAACACTTGTCATTTTACTTCTTATCGGGGGCATTATTTTATCCATGTGGTATGTGGTTTCAATGATGAATCAAGCAGAAGAGCAAAACTACGTAAACATGCCTGATATTAATGGATTAACCTTTGCTCAAGCAAGGGATGTACTAGAACCTTTAGGGTTGCATTTATCTACTAGTGTACGTTATCAGTTAACAGATGATGTTGATTTTGGAAGAATCATCAGTTTCACACCTCAACTAGGCAGTGAGGTTGAAGTAGGTTCAAGTGTAAATGTTTGGATATCCGATGGTAAATACACGGTTATTGAAGATTATCAAGGAATGAAAATTGAGGATGTTCAACAAGAGTTAGCAGGCTCTCGTATTACCATTCGTATTGAAAAAGAACAAAGCAATGATTTTCCTCCAGGTACAGTTATCCGTCAAGAACAACTATTGCCAGGTGATAAAATTGATCCTCGAGTATCACGAGAGATTAAATTGGTAGTATCAACATATGTCGAAATTGTTATTCCGCCAATATTAGGGATGGATATTGAAGAAGCCGCAAGTCAGTTGCGTGATTTAGGAGTGACAGTTACTCTTGTTCAACAAAGCACAGAAGCATTTGATGAAGAAGAGTTAGATCAAATAGTGTTTGGTGTTGTTACACAAGTATCACCAAGTGTTGGGAGTTTATATAGTCAATTTGAAAATAATTCAATAACACTATATTATTATTAGTATGATAAAAGCACGAGTAATGAAATTAATTTCCAATCGATATTCAGTATTGATTGATGAGACAATCGTAATTGCAAAACCAATGGGCAAACTACGATTAAAGCAGTCTCCTATTGTTGGAGATTGGGTAATGGTGGAACAACTAGAAGAGCATTGGGTAATTCAACAAGTATGTGAGCGAGACAATCAATTAACAAGACCTACAATTGCAAATGTTGATCAAGCTTTAGTAGTGACTTCTTTGTTTCGACCTGATTTTTCAGCTACACTTTTAGATCGACAACTCTTTTTAATTCTTTATGAAAACATAACACCTGTAATTTGCATCACTAAGTGTGATTTAGTGGATAAAAATGATCCTGTCTTTGATGTTATTCAAGAATATGAAGATGCAGGATACAAAGTTGTTAAAACTGGGTTTGGTTATGATAATGTTGAAATAAAAGAAGTGTTAAAAGATAAAATTACAGTGTTAACAGGACAAAGTGGTGCTGGTAAATCAGCGTTACTAAATCGTTTGGATACTTCCTTTAAAATTAAAACACAAGAAACATCCAAAGCACTTAATCGTGGAAAACATACAACTCGTCATGTTGAGCTGCATCCAGTAGCTAATGGTTGGGTAGCGGATACTCCGGGATTTTCTTCATTAAGTTTTTCACATTTAGACAAACGTCATTTATCAGAGGTTATATTGGACTTCAAAGACTATATTGCGCATTGTCGTTTTAGAAATTGTATTCATATAAATGAACCTGGTTGTGCCATAAAACAAGCCGTCAACGAAAAGAAAATATCGAACATTCGTTATGAAAATTACGTGAGTGTTTGTCAGTTAATAGATGAAGGAGAAAATAAAATATGATAGTAGCACCATCGGTATTATCCATTGATTTTAATAAGTTTAATGAGCAACTACAACTAGTTAATAAGTCCAAAGCAACATGGATTCATTTTGATGTCATGGATGGACATTTTGTTCCTAACCTTACATTTGGGCCAGATATTTTAAAAGCAGTGAAAGCAACCTCTGATTTGTTTATGGATGTTCATTTAATGGTAAAAGATCCAGGACGGTTTGTGGATATGTTTGTTTTAGCAGGTGCCGATCAACTTACGTTTCATCTAGAAGCGTTTGATAATAATGAAGATGTGATGGCGCTTATTGATGAAATACATCAAAAAGGAATTAAAGTAGGTATATCCATTAAACCTAACACACCAAAAGAAGCGATTGAGCCTTTTGTATCATTAGTTGATTTAATTCTTATTATGTCAGTTGAACCTGGCTTTGGTGGACAGTCGTTTATCGAGAGTTCAACAGAAAAAATTGCTTATGCAAAAAAGCAGATTCAACAACAAAAAAGTAAAGCATTAGTACAAGTGGATGGTGGGATAAACAAGCAAACAGTACAACTTGTAAAGGATGTTGGTGTTGATGTAGTAGTAGCTGGAAGTTATGTGTTTAATCAAGATATCCTTGCTGCTATCGAGAGTTTATGTTAACCCTTTGTGTTGTTTGCTCAGATGCAACAGTTAATTTTAATGAGTACACTCATGTTGTTGGTGTGGATAAAGGTGCTTACTTTTGTGCGCAACAACACATTACTATGGATGAAGCAATTGGTGATTTTGATTCAATCACACCAGTTCAACTTGAAGTTGTTAAAAAATATAGTAACCATGTGGAAGTGTTGCAACCAATTAAAGATGAGAGTGATTTAGAAGCCGCCTTAAATCGTTGGCACGATAAGGCACAACAGATTGATGTGTATGGGGCATTGTTTGGTCGATTAGATCATCAATATGTTAACTTGATGTTAGCTATTAAGTATCCAAATGTTCGGTTGATTAACGAACAAAACATAGTAATGTCTATTAGTGAAGACAACATGATTGAATCAGAAGGATTCACTTACTTTTCGTTGTTTGCTTTAGAGGATAGTGAAATATCCATTGATCAAGCAAAATATTCATTACAAAAGCAAAAACTAACAACAAAAGATATTTTTACTCTTTCAAATGAGTTTGTGGCAAATAAAAAAGCAATAGTCCATGTTCATCACGGTAAATTGCTTTTGATTAAAAGTAAAGACAAATAAAAAAACGGTTTCTCACCGTTATTTTTTTTATTGTGCAGCTTGTTGGGCTTTAAGTGCCTTTAATGCGCGAGCAGAAATGCGCACTTTTTGCGGTTTCCCGTCAACCATTAAAGTTACTTTTTGTAAATTTACATTCCATTTGCGGCGGGTTGCACGCAATGAGTGGGAACGTTTGTTTCCAGACATAGCTTTCTTACCAGAAATAGCACATACTCTTGGCATAACATAAACCCCTTTCTTAACTTAATGAGTTATTTGCCTGTTTACTATATCATAAGGATACTAGTTGTGCAACTCAAAAGTGCAAAATGTTTTGATAAACCAAATACAATTCTACTTTATTTATACTGTGTTATTATGCTATGATATAAGCAATGATGAAAGGCTTATTCGATGGACAAACAAATACTTGCTGTATGTGAAATTGCCGATCATAAAGTGCGTTTGATCGTAGCGGAGTTTTTTCATACTTCGCTGAACATTTTGAAAGTAGAACAAGTGACCACCAGTGGATTTGATGGTCGTTTTGTGTTGGATGAACAAGCACTAATTGAATCTGTTCAACGAGCGATATTAAATGCGTCAAAAAACTTACAAGCATCGATAGAGAGAGTGTTACTCGTTGTTCCAAGTCTGGGACTACAAAAGTATTCTCAAAAATTAGATGTTGTCGTTTCTAATGTAGATGAGGGTATTCAAGTTAAAGACATTAAAAAAGCATACCGCCAGTTAATGTCTCAATCAGTACGTGTAGACAAAGAAGTTATTTTTATAAACATTGCTCGATATTTAGTGAATGGGATCCCATTTAGAAAAGCACCAACCACAGAAAAAGTTGAAAAGATGGTTGTGGAGGCAGATATTTATGCAGCTGATAAGGCATTAACGTATCAGTTAGCTTCGATAGTGGAAAAAGCAGGATGTGAAATTCTTGATATTGTATTGGATGGATGGGCATTGGCAAAAGAAACAGCTTTGCTTGAACAATCCAACAAAGATGTTATGATTGCGATTCGATTAGATCAAAGTGCAACCCAATTAAATTTATATTATCACGGAAAATTGATTTCCAGTGAATGGTTAGAAATAGGGTATCGTCAATGGGTGGAGTCTATTAAAAAAACCTTTACACTTCCTTATGAAGTCTCATCTCGATTGTTAACGTACAATACGGATTTAAAATCAACGGAATATTCAAACAATCCAGTTTACTTATGGGCTGTGAATGAGCAAAATAAAACATGCTCTCAAGCAGAAATCATGGATGTAGTTTATCCTCAAATTGAAGAATGGCGAAAACAAATTGTACGGATGTGTGAACCAATTATAGAAAAACGAACAACGAAAATATTAATTAGTGGTGAAGGTGCACTGCTTGAAGGATTGGACGAATTTGTTCAAGAAGCCTTTGAAAAAGAAACGAAAATATACGTTCCAGAAACCATTGGTGCTCGTGATCCATCACTTACAGTGGCACTGGGGGCATTTTATGCGTATCAAGATTTAGAAAGTTGGCGTAAAAAACCATTTCAGTCGGTAAATGTGATAGAATTTGAAGAAATGATAGGTACTAAAAAAGCAAAAGAACCAACTGCAGAACTTGCAATTGGCAAAAAAATAAAAAGCTTTCTACAAACCAAAAGAGATTAATGAAAGGATTATTGTATGAATGAAGAAATGTATCAACAAGTAGCAAAAATAAAAGTATTTGGAATTGGTGGGGCAGGTTGCAACGCAATTAATCGAATGGTTGATGAAGGTTTGCAAGGTGTCGAGTTTTTTGTTTGTAACACCGATGTGCAAGTACTCAATGTTTCCATGGTAAAAAATAAAATAGTGTTGGGTAAAGAAACAACCAAAGGTTTAGGAGCTGGAGCTAATCCTGAAGTGGGGAAAAAAGCTGCTTTAGAAAGTGAAGCTGAGATTCGTGATGCCATGGAAGGCGCAGACATGGTGTTTTTAACTGCTGGTTTAGGTGGTGGTACAGGAACTGGGGCAACTCCAACTTTTGCAAAAATTGCAAAAGATCTTGGAGCACTGACAGTAGGAATAGTCACAAAACCATTTAGTTTTGAAGGTCGTAAGCGAATGGAACAAGCACTTAATGGTTTGGATGAACTAAAAGAGTACGTTGATTCACTTATCATTGTTTCAAATAATCAAGTATTAGAAGTGATTGGACGCATACCATTTGTGGAAGCTTTTAAAGAAGCTGACAATGTTTTACGACAAGGTGTACAAACGATTACTGATTTAGTTGCTGTTCCTGCACTTATAAATCTTGATTTTGCGGATGTTAAAGCTGTTATGAAAAATCAAGGGTCTGCTTTGATTGGTATTGGAATGGCTGAAGGGGATAATAAAGCACAAGAGGCCGCTCAAAAAGCAATAACATCACCATTATTAGAAGCACAGATTAAAGGTGCTGCAAACGCCATTGTCAACGTGACAGGTGGTACTAGCATGTCGTTGTACGATTCTAATGAAGCGGTTGAGTATATTCGTCAAGCAGCTGGCAATGATGTTGATATTATTTTTGGAGTTGCGATTAATGAACAAATAGGGGATGCGATTATTGTTACAGTAATTGCAACGGGTTTTGATTTACCAATGCAAGTGCAAAAGTCAAAAGTGGCATCTAATGGTTTTATCAAACCACAAGTAGCTGTAAACGATGAAAACGACGATGATGATGACATTCCAGGATTCTTTAAAAGTAGATAAGGGCAATTGCCCTTTTTTAATGCATATGTTTTGAACAGTTAGTTTACAATTGATAAAATATATGCAAGGTAAAATTATGAACATATATTATATTAACCATACATTATTTGAAAGTAGCTACCGATGCAAAACGGTACGTAAACGATTAGCACAATATATCGTTAAAGATAAACCAAAGGCGATTATTGTTAGTGGTGTAAAAAATGGTAATACAACGATGATTAACCAATTTAAAGAAATGGTGCAACAGCTTGGTATTATTGCGATAGTCGATAATGGGCAACATCAATTGTTTAATCAAAAGATAGTTGTTTCTGACACTAACTTATTAATAAATAACAAATTAATAACGCCAATTGAGGGTAGTGTTAGTGTCATAAAAT
>CAYZMP010000023.1:0-25088 GCA_964479585.1 uncultured Erysipelothrix sp. | reverse complement strand
TTTTCAATGATTTGGATTCCTACACAATCAAGTCCTGTATGACTAGCAATAACAGCGACGATATCTTGAATTATAATATCTTCTATAGAAAAGCCTGCTTCTACTAATAATTGCTTTGTTACTTCTGCTTTTTCATAAGCATCACTATGACCAATGTATACAACTACATCTTTCTTATCAAACTGCTTCTTTAATAGTTTGATGGCACTATTTAGTGCCTTTTTATCAGTTCTCACCTTATCCACAACATCAATTTTTCCATCTGTTGCTTTCGATAAAGCAAGGATTGGACGAATTTTTAATAACGCAGCTAAAGAAGCTGCAGCTGGTGTTAAGCGTCCACCTGCTTTTAAATGATTGAGATCACTAGGCATAATAAGACAATGTGCTTGGTCAATTTTTTCATTTAGTTTCTCTACAATTTGATTTGTACTAAAACCTTGTGTTACATAACGTTGTGCAAGATCTGTTAAATGTTTTTGTAAAAACATGGTCGTGTATATTTCTACTACAACTAGATCAATCTCTTTTTCTTGTGCTGCTTGTTTAAAATAATCAGCCGTTGATGATAAGCTGCGTGATAAAGGTAGTGCAATAATTTGATCATAACCATCTTCAATAATTTGATCAAACATGGCAAGAATGGTCGCAAATGTTGGAGTAGAAGTTTTAGGAACTTTCTTGTTCTTTAAATGTTCGTTAAGTTGAGATGTCGTTAATGTAACTCCATCTTCATACGCGACATTATCAACAATAACTTGAAGTGGAAGTACATATACATTGTTTGCTTTTGCTTCTTCTAATGGATAGCCACTTCCTGAATCTGTTAATATTGCAATTTTTGACATAAAATCTACCTTCCTTATTCTTTTTATTTAATTAAAAAAACATAAACCTATGTTTGCTTTATAAAGTATATCATACTTTACAAGAGTGATATCAAAAAACAGTTAAATTTTCAGTGTCCTTTCATTTTTCTTTGATGAACACTTGTTTTTTTTTACATTATTGAGTACATTAGTAGTTAGAAAGTGGGTGAAAAATATGGGCAAGAAAAAAACTGCATACTCCTTTGCAGGTGGAGGAATAAAAGCATACGCTCAAATCGGGATACTAAAATACTTAGAAGAAGTAAACGTGCATGCTCAAGCATTCGCTGGAACCTCCATGGGTTCATTAGTCGCAGCCTTTTCAGCTTGTGGATGTAGTGCAAGTAATATCGAAAAGTACATGTTAGAAATTGAAGAACATATCATAAAACATCGTTTACTAAAACCTTCAAGTGCACAAGTTTTCCCACTTCTTAAAAATGATGCAAGTGGATTAATTTCCCCTGCAAAATTTGTAGATATATTGTCTAAACAACTCATAAAATGTGAAGCTCACACTTTGAATGATTTAAAGTATCCACTTATTGTTAATGCCGTGGATTTAAACAGTGGAAAAACAGTTTTATTTACAAACATTAAAAATAAAAATCATGCTTTTAAAGATTACATTCTTGTTCATGATGCAACCATAAGTGAAGCTCTGCAAGCTTCCTGTTCTTTTCCTATGGTTATCGAAACAATGATGTGGCGAGATTATCAACTTGTGGATGGTGGTGTTATGATGAATGCACCGGTACATCCACTTAAACAAGCTGGATTTGATCCAATTTTATCGATGACAATGGGAGTTCAAAACGATTATCATACAACGACAAAAATTCTTGATATTGCAAGTCGTGTTATCGAAATCATGATCAATGAAGCAGATGCGATGGCGATACGACATGCTGACTTAAACATTAATGCTTTTGATAAAGAAATTGGTATATTCTCATTTGGAAAGGGAAAAGCAGCAATCCAGCTAGGTTATGATGTTGCCAAGGCACATCATGATGAAATCATTGCTTTTAAAGAAAAAAGCCGAACTTCATGGCTCGAGCTTTTCAAATAAGAATTAGTTATCTAAAAAATAGTCTTCTCTTAGCATATCTTTAATAATTTGACCTTGAGAAACTTCAATGATTCGCTCACACAATTGATTTGCAAATAGTAAATCATGCGTAATTGTAATAATGGTCAATCCTTGTTTGTTTAAATCTTGCAACACCTTGATTAAGATCAAGGTGTTTTCTTTATCTAAAGCACTAGTTGGCTCATCAATTAACAAAATTGATGGTTGTAATATTAATGCTCGTGCAATGGCAATACGCTGTTTTTGACCACCAGAACATTCATATGGGTATTGATTAACAACATCTTCACACCCTAAACTAGATAGAATTTCTGATGCTTGTTTATTTGCAGTTTCTTTATTCACTTTGTATTTAAGTCGATAAGGTAGGGCAACATTTTCAAGTACTTTCATATGATCAAAGAGTTGAAAATCTTGAAAAACAACCCCGATTTGCTTAAACAATTGATCATTACGCTTGTTGCTTTGGTATGTTGCGATGCCATCGTATGTGATTTGTCCTTTTTTTGGTTTATATAAACCACTTAAAAGTTTTAATAGTGTCGTTTTCCCACCACCACTTAAACCAACAATGCCACATAGTTCATTATCAGTAACATTAAAGGATAATTGTCTAATTACATCTTTATCGCTATAAGCAAAGCTTACGTTATTCACTTGCAAACTCATGATCGCACCTTAAGTAGTTTCCCTTCTAATGCTTTTCCAATTAACACCACAAACAAACTAAACATTAAATACACAACACCAACAACAATTAGTGCATCCACTCTTAAATCTCGAGCTACAATTTCTCGTGCATTTCTAAGCATTTCAGCAATCGCAATAGCAGCTAATAAGGAAGTATCCTTAACTAGTGTTATCGCCTCATTAATAAGTGGTAACAATGTGTTACGAATGACTTGTGGAAATATGATGTACCGTAATTTTTGATAAGTATTAAATCCTAAAACATACCCTGCTTGCCATTGTCCTAATGGGATAATTTGAAGTCCACTGCGAAAGATTTCAACATAATAAGCAGTGTAGTTGACGATAAAGGTAATCGTTCCTGCAAATAGTCGATTCATTCGCATAGGAAATAGTAATGGAATTCCATACATCGTAATGTATAGTTGTAACAACAGTGGTGTGCCTCGAATAATCCATGTAAAGACACTGACTGGTCTTTTTAATATCGGTACTTGAACAACCACTAAAGCAATCAATAATCCAATGGGCATAGCGCTTAAAAGAGTTAAACTATACACAAACAGTGAAGTCTTAAACCCTTCTAGGATATGAGGTGTTATTTGAACATAATAATCCATGTTAACGTTTTAATAAATCTTCTTCAAACCAAAATTCAGATATTTCTTTTGCGGTACCATCTCTTGCCATTTCATCTAAAATCTCATCAATTTTATCACGTAGTGCAATATCTTCTAAGCGAAATCCGACACCATAATTTTCAGAATTAAACACTTCCTCGGCAATAAAATACGCGCCATCATCTTTACTTAAAGCATATCGAGCAAATATCTCATCTGCAACAATCGCATCAATTCCACCTGCTTTTAAATCCAACAAAGCTTCAGTAATCGTTGTAAACTTAACGATTTCATCTAATTCACTAGCGATTGCATTGTTTTCTAATGCAATTTGTCCAGAACTTGATAATTCTACACCAACTTTTTTATCAGCTAAATCAGCAATCGTGTTTTTTGCGCTGTCCGCTAAACTAAGTATCACAATACGATTATCAAAATACGGCTTTGAAAATAGTATTTGTTCTTTTCTTTCTTCGGTAATGGTTAACCCATTCCAAATCATATCAATGTTTTTTGAGCTTAACTCTAGTTCTTTAGCATCCCAATCTATGTATACAAATTCCACTTCAACACCTAAACGACGTGCGACTTCTTTGGCGATTTCAATATCAAAACCGGTTACTACACCATTTTCAGTAAATCCCATTGGTGGATATTCCGTATAACCAACAACCATCACATTAGCATCCAATACATCTTGTAGACTTGTATCTATTTCACTTGATGAAGTCATTGTACATCCCGCTACAACCAACAACATAACAACTGCAATAAGTAATCTTTTCATTTTACTCTCCTCTTTTTATTTGTTCATGTAGCCTATTATACTTCATCACTTTATCATTGTAAAGTATATGAATAAAAAATTATCTCTTAACTCGAGAGATAATTTCTTTGTATCCACCATTTCCATATTGTATGCATCGATTGATACGTGAAATTGTGGCACTACTTACCTTTGTTTGCTCACTGATTGACTCATATGTTTCCCCTGACAGAAGTAGTTTCGCTACTTCTAAACGATCAGTCATATCTTTTAATTCTCTGATTGTGCATAGATCTTCAAAGAAATTTTCACAATCTTCTATGCTTTTTAATTTTAAAACTGCCTCAAACAAAGGCTGAAATGCTTCTTTCTGTGATTTGTTCATATGCTTTACCTCAGTTGTTATTATATCAGACTTTTCACAACATCAACATAAAAACACATTAAAACAAGGTTCATTTTGCAATTTTTTGAAGTGTTTTATTATTAATTGCCCAAATCAAGCGATTTCCACTTGATGAAAGTTCAATGCAAGCACATGATGCAGTTTCAAATGGTATGTTAACACTTGCGATTTCATAAGCAAATTCACTTAAGTATGGCTGATGACCAACCACCAAGATATTTTTTGCACTGCATGATTTTAAATCTTTTACAAAAGCATCAAAATTACCATTGGCGATGCTTTTAAAGGTCTTTTCATACACTAGCCCTAACTCTTGCGATAAGATCGTAGCCGTTTGCACAGCCCGTACATAAGGTGAAGAAACGATTTCAAGTTTTTCCATATCTTGGATTAACTGTTTCATTGAAGGTGTGATTAAACGTAATGATTGCTCACCTTTGCTTGTTAGTTCACGTTGTGAATCTTGTTGGTGATCTTCTAGTGGATGTGCTTTCGCATGTCGAAATAAAACAATGTTTTTCATTTTTCCTCCTATTTTCGATACTCTGTGTTATATCCTTTATTTTTCTCTGGTCGATAATCGTTAGGATAACTCCAATCGGTTTTAATATCCAATGAAACATTTTTTAATTGTTTGAATACATCATAAGGATTTTTAATGGCATAAAAAACAGTGTATTTTGGATGAGATTGATTGTTTCTTACACTTACTTCTCCAGAATATATTCTGATTTTTCCCACATGGAAAAGTTTCTCGATTGGATTGACATTAACTTCAAGATTTTGAATCTTATCATAATCAACGACTTTAAAATCAGTTCCAAAAAAGCCAGTTCGCAACATGACTCGTTTGTTGGAAAAACCATACACTGTATTTTTAAACACCAATAGTAATCTTATCGCATTTAGTACACTTGCAATAAGTGGAAACTGATGAACAACGACAAACAGCAATGCAAAAGATGAAAATCCTGCAAACATTAAGTTATCCTCAAACATAAATTGATAAAAGGTGCTATTAATTAAAAACCAAACAATCCCAAGCATTAAAAATGGAACAGCTTGCATCATAAAAGGGACAAAAACTGGTTGATCACTCCATAACATTGTTTCGTTATTATCTTTAATCGCTTCAAATTCTCTTGGAATATTTTCTACTCTGTTCATGTTATTTTTCCTTATTCTACTTCATCATCGATGGGGGCAACTAATTCACTTACCTCATGTGCAATACTTTCAGCTGTTTTCTTATACCATGATGCATCATCCTGCGTCTTATCAACAGGTAGTGGCTTAGGTTTAAAACGCTTTTTAATACTTAACTGTTTCTTCATCAACACTTCCATAAACCCACCTTTAAATCGGCTTGGTTCATACGCCATGACAAACGCATACGGTTCAAAATGTTCGATTAATTTCATTAACTCTTCTTCTTGAGAGCGTCGTGTTAAAATATCCAATCGATAGCGAGTCCCATCGCGTCCTTCCCCACTAAATATAGTAACACCAAAACCACGTTCACGAAGTGCATCAATGAGCTCCATGTTTTTATCACGTATGTTCACTAAAAAAGAAACATAGCCAATCGCAATTTTGTTTTCCACTTGAATTCCAACTATGAGTCCTAAAGAAAACCCAATAGCATACACAAGCATTTCAATAATCGTTTGATCTCCACTAAGCACAATAGCTAAACCAAACACATAAATTAAACTCTCTAAAAACCCGAAAAAAGCAGTTAGAACCCTTAGTTTTTTTACCATACTTATGGTTCTAAGTGCGAGCATTGGCACATACATAAGTTGTAAAATTAGTAATAAAATAATGTTTTGTATCATACATTAAACTCTACCATTGCATGCACAAAAATACAATGGTTTCATTTTTCTTTGAGAAATCTTTTAACTATTTGCTCACATGAGCGATTCATTTCCTTCATAAATTCACTTTCAACTTTTCTATTTCCATAATCTGTGTAATATTCTTTTGCTTTTATATGATGAAGGTTCATCGCTTCATTACGCTTGCTTATCGCTTTTTCATGATTCGATAACTTTTTTTCTTGGTATGTGTTGGTGGATAAAACAAAATCAAGATCAAAACGTTTTGGTTTGACACGATCTTGTTGGGATTGGGTAGGATAACCAAAAACAACCATCGCAATTGGAATTACATGATCAGGTAGTTGTAAAAGCTGTTGATGGGTTTTTATGTTTTCCAATATATCACCAATATAACAACTACCAATGCCATAACCATGGGCAGCTAACACAGCATGATGTGCCATAATTAGTGTATCACTAACCGCTAAAAGAAAATCTCCCATTTCTGGTTGTTTAAAATCAGGATTATAAAAATGCCTTGCACCTGTGTTAAATCGATGATTATCACTACAAAACACAACGACCATTGGGGCCGTTTTAATAAAAGGTTGGTTATCGCACGTGATGGATAATTGATCTTTTAATGATTGATCGACTACATCAATCATGGCATACATCATCATGTTGCCTGCTGTTGGGGCAAAAGTTGCAATTTGAAGAATGCTTCTTTTAATTTCTTCATCAATGGATTGCTCACTAAAGACTCGTGTGCTTTTAAAATTAACTAACTCATTAAGCATAAGATTGTTCATGTTGGCCTTCTTTCTTATCAATTGCTCTAAACTATGATATATTACTTATAGTAAGTATTTTATCATAGGAGTAAGGAGTAACATGTCAATCTTTATAAAAAAAACATTGTGGACATTCTTTTTTGTTCTTATAGGCGCAATTGGTGTTTCCATGGGATTAAAAGCTGCAGTGGGTGTTGGAGCATGGGATGCTTTTAGTCAAAGCTTTTCTTACATCACAAGTATAAAAGTAGGAACCTTTTCAATGATGTTAAACATTAGCTGTGTACTACTACAACTAATTTTATTAAAAAGAGCATTTAAACCGCTTGCCTTTTTACAAGTTGGAATGGCTATCTTATTAGGTATGATGGTTAATTTAGTTTACTATGACATTATGAGCACTTGGGTGATATCTTCGTTGTTGCTTAGGTATGTCATGCTTATTAGTTCTTTGCTAGTTGTCATTTTTGCTCTTTCCATGATTATGTCCATCGATTTTTTAAGTTTCCCTTTAGAAGCAGCTTGCATGGTTGTTTCAACTAAGACAAACATTTCTTTTTCAAAACTTCGGCAAGGTGTTGATGTGGTATGTATAGTAATTGCGGTTGGTATTAGTTTATTGTATCAAGTACCCTTTACAGTACGAGAAGGAACGATCTTTGGGATGATTATGTTTGCCCCATTACTTTCATATGGCATTGTTAAAGCAAAACCATTTGTTAAACGTTTTGGTTTTTAATAGAAAGTTGGATTAACTTATGAAGAAACAACTTAGTGTTATTGTTGTCTTATTTATAGTTGGAACGATCTTAACTCTTTTCCAACAAAAAAATAAAGATGAAGATTAAGTGAAAAGATTGCATTGATATTCAAAACATGTTATATTGCATCAGTATTGTTTTAAAGGAGAACTGATGTGCTATGATATTTAACCCTCATCAACCTTCTGTGGATATGATTCACTTCCAAGCAATCATTCAAGATTTGCTTCACAATCAAAAAGTTATTGAACTTGAGAAATATAAACAACATCTAAACACAAGTCGTTTAGATCACTCACTGAATGTGGCTTATACGTCTTTTTTATTAGCAAAGAAAAAGAATGTTAATGTTATTGAAACTGTACGTGCTGCACTACTTCATGATTTCTTTTTGTATGAGTGGCGAACTGAACAACCAATAAAAGGAAGCCATGTGGATGTTCATCCACAACAAGCCCTTCTTAATGCACAAACAGTCACTGAAGTAACACCATTAATGGAAGACATTATTGTAAGTCATATGTGGCCAGTCGGTAAAATAAAACCTAAGAGTAAAGAAGCATGGATTGTTAGTTGGGCTGATAAAATAGCAACTATCCAAGAATTATCGATGCAATTATCATCCAAAGGGAAAAAGCTTGCATACTCTCCTATTATGATTAGTTTACTATTGTTATTTAACTAAAAGATGTTTCGACATCTTTTTTATTTACCATTAATACAGCACAAAGGATCATACACAAGTTGATTGTTTCTTCGATGAGAATGATACAAACAACATGAATCCATTTGTATTTTCTTTTGTTTAATATATGGCATAACAAACGACTGATTTTCCTTTAATCTAACCTCTCTAGCAATGGTTATATGAGCCTTATAGGGTTGTTTTTGATAAGTGATACCTTCTTGTTTTAAACTCGCTATAATGTCTTGATAAAGCTGATGCAACGCCATGCTTTCTTTTAAGGCAACATAACAAACATTCGATCTTTTTTTATAAAAGAAATCAACATGAGAAAGTTCAATCTCCGTTATATTAAATGGTATATCTTCTAAACAGTCACAGATGATATCAATTTCTTGGTTTGTTTTTTCACCTAAAAACACAAGTGTTACATGCATATTTTCGGGTCTCACTAGCTTTATAGAAGACGTACCACTTTTAATATACGCTTGAATCTCACTTAAGTACGTTTTAATTTCAGTTGATAAAGCTAGTGCAATAAAGGTTCGTTTCATAGTATTATCATATCAAATAATTGAAGTGTTTTGCATGAACATTCACTCACAATATGATATTCTAAGGATGGAGATGATATTATGATTAACCATGAAAAGAATTTTTTTTACATTGGAGAGTCCATTGAAAATAAAAAGGCATTTATTGAATATGCACTAGAAGATAGTACTATGATTATTGAATCAACAGAAGTAGATAAATCCTTGCAAGGTCAAGGAATAGCAAAAACATTGTTGGATGAAGCAGTTGCTTATGCTAGAGCTAACCAACTGAAAATCATTCCTAAATGCAGTTATGTCAAACATAAGTTTGAAAATGATGATAGTTATCAAGATGTTTGGGCAAAATAGTTCCTTAGGAAGTTGACTGATGAGCAAGTTAACTTCTTTTTTCATGGTAGAATATACGTATAACTAAAGGGGAAAAACATGAAAAAACCACTATTTATAGAACATCGAATTATTATGACACCAGGGCCGGTAGAAGCAGATCCCCGTGTATTAAAAGCCATGACAAACCCAATTATTGGGCAGTTTGACCCAGAGTTTTTAGATATTATGGACCAAACGATGATAATGGGTCGTAAAATCTTTCAAACTAAAAATAAATGGACATATGCCATTATTGGAACTGCAAGAGCTGGAATGGAGGCATTGCTTTTTTCCATCCTTCAACCTAACGATAAAATATACGTGCCAGTATTTGGTCGTTTTGGTCATTTGATTGTTGAAATTGCAGAGAGAGCACAAGCAAATGTTCATAAAACAACCAAGCCACTAGGTGAAGTATATTCTTTTGAAGAACTTAAAAAAGAAATTGATGCTTTTAAGCCAAAAGTAGTGGCGGTTGTTCATGGTGAATCATCAACAGGCATGATGCAACCATTAGAACAACTAGGAAAGTACTGTCGAAAACAAAATATTATTTTAGTAGTTGATACAGTAGCGACCCTTGCAGGAGCACCTTTTTATACAGATGAGTGGTGTATTGATGCTGTTTCAAGTGGAAGCCAAAAATGTTTATCCATGCCAGCAGGATTTGCCCCTATCACCTACAATGACCGTGTTGAAAAGATTATCTTGCAACGTCAAAAAATAGAACAAGGACTTGATCCTTCTAGCACAAATCCAAACATGATACTAAGTAATTATCTTGATTTGAGTCAACTGCAACAATATTGGAGTGAGCCGCGTTTAAACCATCATACAGAGGCCACAAGCATGTTGTACGCTCTATATGAGGCTTATCGTTTAACCTTAGAAGAAGGCGTAGAAAACCGCATTGCACGACATGCCCTAAACAACAAAGCTCTACTTGCTGGATTAACAGCGATGGGATTAACTATCTTTGGCGATCGTAAACATTTGATGCCAACCATTAATTGCATTGAGATTCCAGATTCAGTCGATGGTGATTTAATTCGTAGTGAGTTAGTGAAACATTATAACATTGAGATTGCACCTGGATTTGGAGAGCTTAAGTCCAAAGTATGGCGTATCGGTGCTTTAGGTTATAGTAGTCGAAAACAAAATGTGTTAATTCTTCTTGGAGCTTTAGAAAGCTTACTTGCCTATCACAAAGCACCTATCAATACAAACAAAGCTGTCTTAGCAGCACTTGATGTATACAATAGCCAATAGAAAAAAACAGGTTGTCCAAGCCTGTTTTTTTCATATCACTATAGGAGTATAGTTTTTATTTGTTAACGATTTTTGTTCCAGATTGATTAGAAAGTGCCGCTTTTGCTTTATCTAAGGCAGCAATAACACTTGTCTTTTCATTGTTGTTTTCAACAAACGAAATGGCAGCTTCTACTTTTGGAAGCATGCTTCCAGGAGCAAAGTGACCTTCTTTTATGTATTGTCTTGCTTCTTCTACACTGATTGATTCTAATGATTTTTGATTAGGTTGATTATAATTAATCATTACACGATCAACAGCAGTTAATATAAACAAGTAGTCAGCATCAACAAGTTGAGCAACTTTAGCTGATGCAAAGTCTTTATCAATAACAGCATCAACACCAACTAATTGGTTTTCTTGTTGGATGACAGGAATACCACCACCGCCAACGGTTATAACAACCACACCGTTGTCAACTAATGTTTTTATTACGTCTTTTTCAACAACATCCACAGGTTTAGGGCTTGCGATGACACGACGATAACCACGTCCAGCATCTTCAACCATCGTGTATCCTTTTGTTCTTTCAAGCTCTTGTGCTTCTTCTAAGGTGTAAAATGAACCAATTGGTTTTGTTGGGTTTTTAAATGCTGGATCATGTTGATCCACAACAACTTGCGTCACAATAGTAGCGACATCTTTTTTAATGTTTCTACTTGCTAGCTCATCTCTTATGGCATTTTGTAAATGATAACCAATATATCCTTGAGACATAGCTCCACACTCAGCAAAAGGCATTTCAGGAGTGTTTACTGCATGATTTGCAGCATCAAAAGCTTGATTAATCATCCCTACTTGTGGTCCATTTCCATGAGCAATAACTAGCTGATGTCCTTCTTCTATTAAATCTACTAAAGGTTTAGCTGTTTCTTTAACTAATTGTAATTGTTCTTGAGGATTGTTTCCAAGAGCATTTCCTCCTAATGCAATAACGATTTTCATATGTTTTGTCCTTTCTTATAAGACCACTAACACAAAGAGTATCGCTCCAACGATAACCGCTGTAGTAAGTGTTATGGGTAATACTTTTTTAAGTACGAGCCCTTCTTTTCCTAAAATACCCGCAGTGGTAGTTCCCAAAATGATATTTCCTGGTGATAATGTGTTACCAATGGCTCCTCCTGCAGTTTGTGATCCTAATATGGCAGCTGTGTTGAGATCTAAAATAGATGATGTTGTTAATTGAAATTCTCCAAACAAGATGTTGGATGCCATGTTAGAACTTGTCATAAAAGAACCTAACATACCAATTACTGGAGCTAAAATCGCATAGTATACTCCAAAGGTTGCGGCAATACCTTGGGCTAAAATAACTGTTTGACCAGTACCACCCATCATTCTAGACATTAAGATAAACCCTAATACCGCAACAGCTGAAGGTCCCGTCTTTTTAAAGGATCGACGCAACACTTCTTTTGCGTTTTCTTTTTTCACCCAACCATTTTTTTGATAAAACATAAATCCAATAGCGGAAGATACGATTAAGAATAATCCAGCATGGGTAAATGGAGCTAATGGTGAAAACATGTCAACAGCTGGATTAATGTAACCATACCCAGTTACAGTTTGAGAAAAACTAAATCCAATTCTAAACTGTCCCAAAAAGTTTTTAATTGGTGCAATTAGTAGAATAACTAAAGTAATAACAGTTAATGTGTAATATGGAAAGAATGCTTGATGAACACTCATGTTTGTAGGAGCATCATCGGACAAAGTTTCATTTGCTTTACGATCCATAATCGCAGATTTCTCTAATTTCCATGGAGTTCCATACATTTTAGTTTTGCTTAATGCAAAGACGACAATTAAAGAAATTGTGGAAGGGATAAATGCCGCTAATGTTGGATTAATTTGACTTAACAACAACTGCCCTCCCCCTTGAATTAAAGAAATTAGTGCTACCGCAGGTAATCCTTTTTTAAGACCTTCTTTTTTACCATAAATCCAAGCGATGGCAATACCTGTTATAAAGTTCCAAATCCAAATAAACAAAGCAGCGAAAAACGCTGTTTGAAAATACAATGCTGGATCGGATGCTAAATCCGTTTGTAATGCTAATGCGTCCCAAGCAACTGCAAGGGTTCCAAATGTATTAGCCCATGCATGGCCTAATAGTGGAATTAACACGGCAAACACTGGAGATACACCCATACCAACTAAAAGTGGTGCTCCAACAGCAACAGGTACTCCAAATCCTGTAATTCCTTGTAAAAAGGACATGAAAACCCATCCAAGAGCAATTACTTGAATAAGTTCATTGGGAGTAACTTTTTGTAGTCCTTTACGAAACACAACAAAAGCTTTCGCTTCAGTAACTACTTCATACAACAAAATCGCGGGCCATACTACAATGAGTACAACTAAAGCACTCCAAAGCCCCTTTAAGGCTTCTGAGCTTATTAAACTTAAATCTGCTTTATAAAAGAACAATCCTGTGAAAATGGCAATAGCAAGTCCAATGGGCGCTGCTTTTGTAGCACCCCAATTTAACCCAACCATAAGCACTAACAACACGACAATTGGAAGTGCAGCCATGACCCACATTAGAATATTGAGTGGCATATTTTCTTCTCCTTACTTAATAATCCCAATTTGATGCATATTTGACACCTTGTTAAGGTGTCAAACTTTTTGCACCAAAGAAAGGAAGATGCTATCTCATTTATGCATTAAATTCAACGTGTTTCTTTGCTTTATCAGTGATACAACAACTCATTGATAAAGAAAAGAAGGATGTGTGAGTAAAAGAGTGTCTTTTACTCACACGTTTTTATTATTTATCTTCATTTAATGAAGCATGAAATGCAACAATAGCTTTTGAAAATGCTTCATATGGTGCTGTAACAATACCAGCACCAACCTGACCAATACCAGGCTTTTTATGTGCCATTCCTGTGTTAATAACAGGAAGAATAGTTGTTTCAACGACTTTACGTGCATCAATGGCTGTTGCAGTACCAACAAAATTCATAGTAGGAATAATGTAATGAGGACTTAATCCCACACAAATTTCTTGCATGCTTTCACTATATTCGATGGCTTCGGCGACTGAGCTAGCGCCTACAAAGCGCACAACCGCTGGTGCTGAACCCATCGCAAATCCTCCAATACCAAAAGTTTCTGTAATTGCACTATCTCCAATGTCTGGATTTGCATCTTCTGGTCCATAACCTGGAAAGAACAATCCTTTAGGATCATTAACCGGTGCTTCAAACCATTGTTCTCCCATCGCACTAATTTTCACACCAAAGTTGGTACCATTACGACTTAAGGTTGTGACTACTGTACTGTAAGGAATATTTTTTGCAGGATCGGTAATCGCTTTTCCACTTGCCATGGCTAGGTTTAAATAAAATTGATCATTTCCTGTAATAAAATCAGTGATTTTTGTTAGTTCATCTCTATTTTCCACCACTTGGGTTAAATACTTCATTACTTCACGAACAAACAAGGATGTTGCACCAGTGTTACGTTGATGCATCTCATCACCCATCGCAAGTGCTTTTGCCATGATTACTTTTAATGAAATAGGACCTGATAGTTCAAGCGCTTTTTTAAAGGCAGGTGCTAATGATTGCTCAATCCACTTAAGACGTTCGATAACTTCTGGTCCATTTGCACCAAAGCGCATTACTTTTCCTAAACCTTCATTAAATGTACAATAAGCTACATTTCCAAAAGTCTCATTTTTTACTTCCCAAAGTGGCATTGAGTATGTAATCATACCAGTCATTGGTCCAACCGCTCCCATTTCATGGTTAGGTTTAAATGTAATTTTCCCATCAAGGACAAGCTTCTCAGCTTCCTCAAGAGTTTCTGCTAATCCTTCATACACCGCTGCTCCAAGCACTGCACCTTGAAGTGGGCCACACATTTCATCCCAAGCAAGTGGTGGACCAGCATGACCAATGGTATATTTTTCCATACCGACTAAAACATCTTTTGCTGTTTTAACACCAATAAGGTTTGGCTCCGCTTGATTAATGATATCAAACGCTTTTTTGTTTGCTTCATCAATTTTATCCATGTCTAAATCAGCTAAAATACTTGCTAACATAGGATTTCCATTGGCTGGTGGACGCCATTGCATATGAATAGCATCAACATGTTGACTATCCATTGTGTCTTTGAATGTTTCAAGTCCAATGTTTAATACGGATAAGTCTTTATTAAATAATTCGTTTAGTTTTGACATTATTGTTGCCCTCCTTTGCTTTGTAATAAAAGTGCAGCATATTGTGCAGCTTGAGCATTAGTTGGTAATACAACAACCCCAACGGATTCAAGTTTTGATACTTGTTGAGAGCGAACTTGTGGATCAAGTTCTGTACCTGTTACAGAAGCAACATAGTCAACTTCACGATCTACAAGTGAATGATTTGCTTCTTGGATTGCTTTTACAATCTCTTTTGCAGGATCTTCATGAGAACCATATCCTAATACACAGTCAAGCAGTACAACTGCTGTCTCTTTGTCTGCAACTTCTTTTTTAATTCGTTCTGAACGAAGACGTGGATCGATCATTGGATGAGCCATACCATCGGTAAAGTAATCCTCTCCCATATCCACTACTGTGTGTTTCACGCTTAATTCAGGATTTTCTAACTCGAAATCTTTATCCATTGCGATGTTAGAATAAACATTACCTAATGATTCATTTAGTAATAGCATTGTTTCATAGGCTAATGTACCTCCTGTGTATAAACCACGAATATATTGACCTTTATTATTTTTAGATAATGGCTTCACATCAGCAAGTGTTAACTCTTTTGCTGGAGTTGGTTCTTGATCATTAGCCAACGCTACTAAGTAGCGAGCTGCATTTTCTAAGGTATAAGCATCGTAAATGCTTGAGTTTTCAACAATAGACTTATCGCCTCCTAAGAAACATGCAACAACTGGTTTTTCAAAAGATTCAACTTTTTCAAGTATCTTTTTCATAACAGCTGTTGAAGGAGGTTTTGAGATTAAACCAATAACTTCTGTGTTTGGATCATTGTTTAATGCTTCAAGGCCCATTAACGCCATTTGACCCCCAATGGCTTCTTTTAAATCACGTCCACCGGTACCAATAGCTTGAGATAAGCCTCCACCAAATTCATTTACTAGTACTGTTACCTCTTGTAAACCTGTTCCTGATGCTGCAACAATCCCAATGTTTCCACGATTGACTACATTAGCAAAACCTAAAGCAACACCATTAATAATCGCAGTCCCACAGTCAGGCCCCATCATCAACAGTCCTTTTTCTACAGCTAACTCTTTAAGCTCTTTTTCATCTTCTAGTGTTACATTATCACTAAATAACATAACGTTAATATCATTTTTTAAACAGTTCAACACTTCTTTTTTCGCAAAACGTCCTGGTGTTGAAATAATAGAAAAGTTTAGTTCTGGTTTTTCACTCACTGCAGCACGAACTGTTTTAACCACAACATCTTGTTTTTTAGCATCTTTGTTTTTATTTTCAAATTGCTCATTTAAAACAGCGATCGCTTCATCAATCACTTCTTGAGATTGTGCACGAATACCAATCACCAAATCATTGCTTGTTACTTTTTCTGCCACTTCTTTTGTAAGAACCTTTGAGCTTAACATCAAATCAATGTTATGGTCGGTCCCCATCATGACAGCAGCTTCTTCAATTCCTTCAATAACATTTAATTTGCTTGAAAATAGCATAAGTGTTACTGAATCGAAGTACGCATTTTCTTTTACTACGTTATGGATCATTTATAATATACCTCCTATTTCTAATCCAAAATACATTCCTACTAGAAAATCAGTTCCAGATGAGTGACCTAGAGTACTGATTTTGTGTAAATACTGTAAGTATGGCTGATTATGATTATGTTCTCTAAAACACTTACTAACATATTCATTAAACAGTCCCTCACTTGCATACAATAAATATTCTCTACTTACATCCGTTGTTTTATGTGCATTTTTCTTTACTTGCTTGACTACTTGTTTTTTAAGTTCACTTATCGTTTCATCTTTGGATAAGTAAGTAAAAATTGCAAGAATACCACAAAGAAAGTCATCACCTGAAGGAGTTAATCCTTCTCCTGCTCCTATAAGATTGCTAATCTTTCGTGCCTGTTTTCTTAGATTTGACTCTTGTTTTATATCCACTAGTGAATCATACAGATACGATTGTAAAAAGGACGATTCTTTAGGATAGTTATAAAACAACGTACGCCAACTATTTAACAATAGCCCTTTTGATGAAGTCGATAGCAACAATGAATCAATGTTTGCCTTTAACAGGATTAGCTCTTCATCATCAATTTCCTTATGATAAACAGGATACGATAAATCAATGGCTTGACCAACAAGATCAAACAATCGTTGATCATTAAGAATTATCCCATTATCATCCAATAACACATCATCTTCTTTTTTTATGTTCAATGATTCAAAAACAGATGCTGAGCAATCAAGATTGATGCTCATTGGTGTTAATGGTGCTGTTTTATGTGAAAGTGCAATCAACTTATGTTGACAATAAATGTTAATTGTACTGTCAAAAATCGAATGTATCTCACATGTTGTTGGCTTAGATAACAATGGTTGCAAGGATGCAGAATATTTAAATATTTGTATAATCATCACCCATTTCTATGCATGTTTATTTTCTCACGCTGAAAGTGTTTTCACATCGGTCATATAAACTAAAAACAAAAAATTCTTTTTGTGCAAATCACACAATAAAAAGCTTCAACACTCTAAATATTAACTATTTTAAAAATATGCAAAGCAAGCATTAGTAAAAAATTCTCTTCTGAGTTTTTTAAATCTGTGTTTAGTATTTTCTTAATTTTTTCTAAACGATAAATAAATGTGTTGCGATGCACGAACATGGCTTTCGCCGCTTCTGATAAATTAGCATTATGTTGGAAGTAAACCTCTAATGTACTTAATAAATCACCACCATGTTGAATGTCATAATCATATAGTTCTCCTAATGTTTGATTAAAGAAAGACAGTAAATCTGCTTGATTAATGTTTTTTTGCAACAAATGATATCCCCTCATATCATTAAAAAAGACGATTTTCTTTTTTGACTGTAATTGTTGGGATAGATGCAACACTTCTTGTGCTAACTTATACGAATATGAAAGTTTGTGAAGTTGTGTACAATGACTACCTACTCCTATTTTAAAAGGTAGTGTTGGTTGTTCTTGTTGGATTTGTTGTGTTAGTGCTTGTAAATATGTTTTCAACAGCGTATCTTGTTTGCCAACTTGATCAGATAAGGCAATAAATAACACAAAGTTATTTTGCCGCTTTAAAACTTGCACATGCATGTGATGCTGGTTAGCTTGATAACCAATGGTGTTTAACAAGTACTGGTCTAAAGAAAAATCAACAACATCAATATCAATAACTGCAATGACATGAGTTGCTTTTGTATTTAAGCCATGCATTTTTGCTAATGATTCAATGTTGGCTGTCGATATAATGTTATCTTGCAATAAATCATCAAAAAAGCTATCTCTCATGCGAGATCGAGATTCTTCAATTTGAAGTAACTTGATTTGTCGTAAAGCTGCTGTTGTTGCGGCTGTTTCTAATGCTACATAATCAATGCTTTCTAGTTTTCGAATAGTTTCCCAAGCAAACAAGTACCCATACAAATCTTTAGCATACGCAATCGGTATGATTCTAAGTGTAATATCATTGCTAGTTTGCGGAAACTTACGCTTTATACTTAATGAAAATTTATCACTACTTGTTGGTATACTTGCAATCAATTCATTTGAAAATATTCGTTGCCCGATAACTAAGTTTACGTTTTCTGATAATGGTTTAGGGTTGTTAGCTTGCTCATGATAACTTAATAAATTAAAATTACTATCGACCAAAATGACTGGATTATTTATCATGTCACTTGCAATTTCTACAATTCGAAAGAAATCTCCATCTTCTAAAGAGCAACGATTAAACACTTCATGAATGTTTTTATACTTGTTTAGTAAACTATTTTCTCGTTTACTTATGGTCTGATTGATGAAATTTGTTACTTGTGCTAATGAATAAATGTATGGAATTTCGATGATTGGTAAATTGTATTTATTTGCTTCACTAATAATAGTCTCAGGTACTTTATCCCAATAACGATGAATTTTCACACCTAATCCAGCACAGTTCATCTCTGAAAGCTCTTTGATTAATTGCTTTTGTAATTGCTCGTTGTTTTGATATATGTATCCTGTTGTCAATAAAAAGTCCCCAGCAGTAAACCATTCGTATGAGTCTGGATTATCAATAATATTGGCATTATTAATCGTATTTAAAACACCTTGCTCTCCAGCAACAAGTCTTAATCCTGTGATTGTTGTATTTTTTAAAAATCGTTCAATGGTAAATGAATTCATAATTTCACCACTTTCTAATTGACTACTTAACCAACGTTTTAAGTTAATACTATTGTAACAAAATCCGAAATACTATAGATAATCATCAATCCAACTGTCATATTTTTCATGCTACTAACCATCCTAGATCTTTCTTTGATTAGCTGTAGCATCGTTTGTTCATTTCTTCGTGACAAACACTTGTTTTTTTTGTATAATGACAAATGAACCTTGGAGAGTTGGCCGAGCGGTTTAAGGCACCATCTTGGAAAGGTGGCGAAGTGAAAGCTTCCGTGAGTTCGAATCTCATGCTCTCCGCCATTTAAATTTTACACCCATGCAGATGGGTTTTTTTATACTCTATTTATCACTTATGATATAATATTTTTGAAATATGACGGTGTTTTTAACCTAGAAGGATAAAGATGATTCATGCAATTACAACAAATTCTCAAAAATGATTGTTTTAAAGATGCTAAGATTGTTTCTAATCATCAAATGTTAGATCGTGAAGTTTCATCCGTTATGATCTTAGAAGCAACTGATATTGAAAAATGGGGAAGCAAACATCAGCTAATTTTAACAAGTTATTATGCCTTAATTGATTTAAAGGAAGAAGACTTGCTTTCTTTTTTCAAAAAGATGTCCTCATTAAACATTAGTGGGCTAATTTTGAAGGTTCATCGACTTGTTAAAGAAGTGCCTTTCTTACTAATTAAGTATTGCAATGCTTTTGATATTCCATTAATCGTAATACCTGAGAGTGTAAAATACGAAACGATTATTTTAGCTGTCTTGCAGCCAATCATTAATGAAAATAGCAAGATTTTAAACTCGTACTACAATGCTCGAAAAACGATTAATCAACTTTCTTTAAAAGAACTTTCCATTAAAGAATTATTGAAATCCTTTCAGTTACTACTAAAATCTGAAGTTCAATTTGAAAATGAATCTCATTCTATTTTTTACACAACTAACGACCAACAACTTCCCTATCACGTAATAAAAGAAGTTCCTCAACCAAAGATTAAGTTTGTCGACAATCAATATTACGAAAGAGTTATCGAATTTTCCGATCATAGTACACAATCCATTGTTAGTGTCGATATTCCGGATTTGTTAGACCAAAAATATGTTTTTTCAATCTTTCAATCATTTAATCAACTAACAGATAATGAAATTATGTTAATTGAAAATGCCGTTGAACTTCTTCTTACCGAACTGTTAAAAATCTATGCCATTAAAAAGAATCAATCCATGCGTAAGAACAATCAAATGCACGATTTATTACTTGCGCGTTACTATTCAGAAGAAGAAAGGGATTCTATCCTAAGTATATTAGATATTGATAAGTACCCTTTTTATCAAGGAATCATGGTATCAATCTATGGTGATGATTTAACATTAGATAATCCTATTCGCTCTCCCTTAGATCCAGCCATTGACTATATTAAGTCAAAGTATAAACATCTTGCTTATTTTCAAAAGAACTATGATATCGTTTTTTTAATCAATCTCCAAAATCAGAATGATAAGATACAAAAGGAAGATTTGCATGACCTTTTAGAACTTTATCATGCGAACAATCCGACACTACATTGTCATGTTGGGATATCTACTTTGCAACAGTCAACGCTTGATTCAATCAATGATAACCTTCTTAACTTGAAGAAATTTATGAAAATTGTCCATCAACAGTCTGTTGTTTTAGAATATGATCAGTTAGGCTTTTTTAAACTCTTCTATAAAATGGAAAGTATTGAAGAACTCTTTGATTATGTCCCTAAACATTTGTTGGACTTAATTAATGAAAAGCCTGATTATGCACTTACTTTCTCGAGTTTTTTATCCAACAATCAAAACTATGTAAAAACAGCAGATCAACTCTTTATTCATCCTAAGACGGTCCGTTATCGTATCGATAAGGTTATCGGTCGATTAAGTGTTTCATTAGAAGATTCTGATACACTATTGTCGTTGCAAGTAGCACTTAAAATATGTGATTATGCTGGTCTACTTTCAAAAACAACCTCTCAGGCTTAAAACTGAGAGGTTTCTTTTATTTTAAGAATTCACTGACACAATCTGCCGCAAAATTAGCCAATTGTAGATCCGTGTCTTCATTACTAATAAGTGTTAATCCTAAAGGTACACCTTCTTGCTTGATTAATGGTACTGTTACTTGTGGAGTTTGTGTTAATGGAGAAATGCATAGTAAATTGCTAGATTGTGCACGTGTGCGATTGAT
Source organism: uncultured Erysipelothrix sp. (assembly GCA_964479585.1). GTDB lineage: Bacteria > Bacillota_I > Bacilli_A > Erysipelotrichales > Erysipelotrichaceae > UBA6182. Next base: position 3,735 of record CAYZMP010000023.1, on the reverse strand, counting down.
ATTATCTAGAGTTTCACTACGTAATGGCGCAACTGAAGCAGCGGTTGGCAACACCAATACTGCATCTTTTGGTAAAAACTCTCTGAAGTATTCAATAATTAATGCACGTTGTTTTTGTGCATTTAAATATTGCTCGCGAGTAATGGTTTTTGCCCATTCTAAACGTTCTTTAGGACCACGTGATAAACGTGGGTTATACTTATCAAGCCACCCACCATAACTCTCATACACTTCATATCCTTGAACAATTCTAAAAGTTTCAACCCAGCTCTCTAAACTTTCGGGGGCTACTTTCACTTCTTTTACAACATCAAACTTCCCTTTTAAAAACTCAACGGCAGGATTCAACGCTTCTTTTACATCGCTATCGACACTTTCAAACCCGTCAGTTGCAATATAAAGTTGCTTAAACTTGGTTTTTTCTTTGTCTTCTTTTAATAGAACTTCAGAAACTTTCTTAAATACTTCAGGATCTGCAGCTACATAGCCTAAAACATCCATGCTTTCACAATAAGGAGCTTCTCCATCATTATCTACGCGTTTGTATGTTGGTCGCATCCCTAGTAATCCATTATAGGAAGCAGGAACACGAACAGATCCTAAACAGTCACTACCGGTGGCAAAATCAACCAGACCACCAGCTGTAGCTGCACCACTACCACTTGAAGAACCACCTGTAAAACGACGGATATCATGGGGGTTTAATGGAGCACCATAGTTCCAGTTTTCTCCACTAATGCTATAGCATAATTCATCACATACTGTTTTACCAACTAGATCTGCACCAGCATCCAATAAATTCAAAATGGACACGGCTGTGTAAGGATCAGGTCCATGTGTTTTTAGCCACATAGGATGCCCATTGCTGTATGTGCTTCCTTTAACCATAAACACATCTTTTGCGGCAAAGACTAGACCAGATAGTGGACCTTCGCTAGCACCTTTTAGGGCAATGTGATTGTCACGAACAAAGGCATGCAAAGGATCATAAGGGGGTTCATCACTCACTTGCAAGCGATGATTGTTTAATAACTGATTTTCTTTCATAGGTCTCCTTCTCATAGTAAAGAAAAGCGCTGATCATCAATTTAAACCAACGCTTTTTTAGTGATTTATTTTGTGATTAGAAGAAATTGCTTAACACATTCCATAATGTTCTTCCACCTAGAAGAAACATAACTGCAACCATTACAAATCCTAAAGCGTTTTGTAACAATGTGTTTTTGAATTTCCCAAGCTTTTCACTGTTAGTAGCTACAACAAACAATACAGCGATAAATGGTAAGAATACACCACTTGTTGCTTGAGCAAACAAGATAATTGGAACTGGTGTTGTACCAAACATGGCTAATGCAGTACCAAACACAACGATTACAGCAGCAACAGCTTTAGGACGGATGTCGTTTGGTTTTGTCCACTTAAAGATTTTACTCCAAATGTGTCCTACCATGTATGGAGTAGCGATTGCTGAAGATAATCCTGCTAACATTAAACCAGTTGCAGCAAACAAACGTGCTCCTGAGCCTAATGTAGATTCTAAAGCTTCTGCAAACACGATTGGACTATTAACAACTGTACCTGTACCAAATAGAGTTGCTGAAGTAGTGATGATTAGACCTAATGTCATAACAACACCTAAAGAAACGTTCATTTTTGTGTCAAAATAGGAGTCAGATAAATCTTTATCATCTGTCCATTTTTCAGCACTTGCAACTGAGTGGAAAACTAAATTAATTGCAATAATGGTTGTACCAATAAGAGCAATAGTTGTAACAGTAGCACCATCAGGAATAGATGGAATTAATCCAGCTAACACATCACCAATGTTTGGTCCAACAATAATCGCGGTAACAACAAAGATGATCCCCATGATTGCTACAAAAAACTTCATGATTAATTCGATAATTTTTGGTGTAGAGTATAAAATTGCAGCTAATGCAACAATTCCCATAGCAAGTGCTGCGATTTCTCTACTTAAACCAGTAATATCTGCAAATCCAGTAGTTGCACCAATTAAGTTACCAGCTTCAAAGCCAAAACCTGTTAAAACAACGACTAGTGCAATTAAACCTAATACAAATAGTCTCCACGCATTACTGTTAGGTAATAGTGAGACAGAGGCATCGATAATGTTGCTTTTTCCTACGATAGCAAGACGAGATGCCATGTTCATAATGATGATTGAAGCAAAACCAGAGAATACAACGGCCCATAGTAGTGCATAACCGAAGTTTACCCCAGCATTTGTCGCTGTCGTGATTGTACCAGGACCAATAAAGGCACTAGTAATAACCGCTGCAGGACCAGCTGCTTTAATCTTCTGAATTAAAGTCTTCTTTTCTTCCATGTTCTTTCCTCCTTATTCATGGATGCATAATTCAGATGATGCGAGAGAGTAAATCTCTCTATTACAAGTGATAATACTTTTTAAATATAGATGATCACTTGTTTGGTTTCCCATTTTACAACACCTAAAGTTACAAAAAACGGTATTTCTTGTATTTACAGTCTAAATATATCATGTGAAGGGCTTACATTCATTAGCATGTATTTCTAAGAATAAACAAAAATATTATCCTTAAGGGATAATGTTTTTATATTATTGTGACTTTTTATTACCGTTATATGCAAAAAATGACGGAATTCTATGTGAAATCAAAATTTATTTCTTCTTAAAACTAAAAATATCCCACTCATGTAAAGAAAGCGCTATCATTATAATAATGACTCCTATCCATTGAATAAAGTAGAGTCTTTCTTGTAATAATAGAAAAGCAAACAATACCGCAGAAAGCGGATCGACATAACTCATGATGGCAATTGTGCTACTTTTTAATCTTGTTATAGCAATATATACAAAGGTATATGCAACCCCTGTATGAATAACACCTAACATTAATAGTGTTAACCATTGCTCATAAGTGTACCTAAAGGATAAATTATTCTCAACTGCAACATAAGGAGTAATAAACAAACCAGCAGATAAAAGCTGAATACCTACTTTTTCAAAAACAGGAACTTCAGACAAAAACTTATTAGCACTTACCACACTAGCATAAATGATTGCGGCAACAAGAGCAAATACTACCCCAATGTATTGAGTCGATCCAAACTGAGGATTTTCCATTATAAAGTAAACTCCTATTATCGCTAATAAAAGACACACAATTTGAGAAATTTTTATTTTTTCTTTAAACAGTACAATTCCATAAATAACCAAGATAAATGGTGCCATGTAATAAAGGATCGTCGTTAAGGAAACACCTAAGTAGTTGTATGCTTCAAAAAGCAAAATCCAGTTAATACCAATTAAAACACCAATTGCGATAGAAAATACCTTTTCTTTTATTGTTGATTTATGTGCTTCTTTTTTAGTTATTCTAGCAAATAGAAACACAAAAAGACCACCAATAATTCCTCTAAACATGGTGATTTCAGTAGACAATAAGTTTGAGTTAGTTACGATTACTCCCAAACTACCAAATAGAAACATCGCAACAATTAGCATAAGTTTATCTTTTATCATCTTTTCACCTGATTGTTTTATTATAAGGGCTTTTAACTAGTAGTTCTATATGTTTTTCAAAATTTAACTTCTTCAAATCTAATTATTAGATGATTATGTCATTGTTGAATTGTACTTAACTAGAAAACAATCAGTAATTATCAGTATACGTCAGCGCAAATTTTCAGACTAAATTCTGATTAAATTGGAAGTGGCTATTCTATTAGAGA
>CAYZMP010000022.1:0-25785 GCA_964479585.1 uncultured Erysipelothrix sp. | reverse complement strand
ATTATTAATAAGAGGTATTTTTATGTATATATTTCCATATCACAACCAACTAGATACAGTAAGCTTTAAAAATATGCTGGACACCAAAAACATCCATAATAGCTACAAGATTTTTTGGTTGAAATCGATCATCCATCATGTCGAAAATGATGAACAAGTTATACCTTTTTCATCAATTGTTTTTGATATGTTTAAAAATAGCTATGATTTCATTAACAAATACCATTTAAAGTTTGGTGGGTCAGATGTAATACCTAGAGTTATCATGAGTTATAATACCCAATCAAAAAATGATTTTCTGTCTCAGCTTAAAGAGAACGATTTTGATAAACTGACAAAAGACATAACTGCGTTTGTTCCTTATCGATTATTAACTCCTTTTTATCAAACTCATTTAGTTGGCAAAAAAGACATTCTTAAACATGACATAATTATTGAAAAATCAATGAATGATACACTAGCTTTCTATACTATAAATAGAAAAGAAAGCTCTATCTTTATTAATGAAGCATGGATGAGTTATATCAAGGATAATATAGGAATTATCAAAGCATGGATTGATCATGAACTGGTCCATTTTTTACAACGAAGAAATCCTTCTATTCCTAATATACCTTTTAAAGTTAATCCACAAACAAGTAGAAACCTAGTAAAAGCAAAGAAAATCTGGGATGAAGCAATCTCAATTAATCCAGCACTAAATTTCGATTTGTTCTCAAATAAGATTTTCACCAAAGAAAGTACAACTATACATGGACCACTTAGCATCGATCATTTTTTACCATGGAGTTTTGTTGCTCATGACCAATTATGGAATTTAATTCCAACCCATAGAAACATAAACAGCTCCAAAAATAACAATTTACCTCCTGAACAACTTATTGATCCATATATTGAAATACAGTATGACTTTTATGTGACTATCCATAGTTTTGCAAGTAGGGCCATAATCGAAGAATATCACACTCTGATGTCAAATGTTCAACTGGATAATAATGTTATGGATCGCTCTCATTTTTATAACATGCTTTATGATAATACTCATTCACTCTATAAAATTGCAAAAAACAATGGCTACTCTATTTGGCAGTATAATGAGTAAAATAAACCATTTCAACGGAGACCAACCATGAGTATTAATTATTATAACAAAAAGGCTAAGGAGTTCATTGAAAACACATTTCATGCTAATATGAGTGAACTTTATAAAATTTTCGAACAACACCTAAATGAAAATGACTTGATTTTAGATCTTGGTTCAGGAACAGGTAGAGATAGTCTTTATTTCTTAAGCAAAGGATATGATGTTGTTGCAATTGATGCAAGTGAAGAAATGGTTAACTATTCAAAACCGTTTCTTCAAGAAAAAGTATTAATATCCACATTTTCTGACTTTAATCCTACACAAAAATTTGATGCAATTTGGGCATGTGCTTCCTTACTTCATTTAGAAGATAATGAGTTAAATAAAACTATATTTAAATACTTGAGTCACTTAAAAACCAATGGTGTTTTCTACATGTCATTTAAAAAAGGGAATGAAAACTATTTCAAAGATAATCGATTCTTTAACTGTTTTACAAAGGATTCATTCACATTGTTTATCAATCAGTTTCATACAATTGAAATCATCGATTTATTTGAAACAAGTGATGTTAGACCAAATAAAGAAAACGAAGAATGGATAAATGCAATCATAAGAAAAATCTGACGCTGCTCGGCTCTTTCTTATAAATCACGGCAACAGCACATCTACTAACACTGCTACACCGTTGTATTAATCTGTATGTATTCAAGATCATGCAATCGACTATTGATCACATTGTAGCCTACTACTCCACTTACTAGTAGTAAAGAAAACTCCGACAATAAATTTACTTTCTTTAGTTTTTATACTTTGTTTTCACTGTTGCTACGATGGATGTAATCATGGATTGAATTTGATCTTCTCTTTTTTTGTTTGACCAATCAATGACATACGTTTGAACATCTTTAGCAAACTTACCTTCTAAAAGTTGTTTAACAGACTTATTTGTTTGAGTTCCACCAAGCCACGCCATTGGAAAATGGTGAGTCACAAAATGAATTACTTTTTTGTCTTTAAGAGAAGGAAGTTGTTGAAGATACATTTTCATAATTGGACATACACTAAATCCCCTTACAGGTGAAGCTAAAATTATTACATCACTTTGTGATACATCCGGTGAATCAATTAAGTGATGAGGTTTTAATTTTGGGTCTTCTTCATCAGCATGTATCGCTGCTATCTCACATTCAATATTATCTTGTTTTAACTGCTTAAATAGTCTTTCTGCCACACCTTTAGTATTTCCACTGTATGAATAATACACAATTTTTGCATTCATGTTTTCACCTCATTTCTCACCTATAATTTTACTTTTGACGACAACACAAAACAAATTTGGAAAGACAAAAATAATGAAAAAAACATCATTATTTTTTGGATAAATGATGTTAGTTGTGCTTTATAAAACTTTACTAGCTGATTATCCTAAGTCACATTGAATCAAAATCAAGCTTTTACCTTATTACCTTAAAAAACTAGATTGTAATTGCTCTTGATCTTGCACTGAATATCCGAGTTGACTAAAATACTTTTCAAAACTAGTGTATCGCTTATAAAAGAATTGTAGCGTCTTTTCCATAATTTCTGTTTTTGATTCAAAGTATGAAAAAGGAATCTTCGTAATGAGCTTGTTTAAATCCCCTCTTGCTTTTGTATGAGTAAAACTCACTTCATAATTACTAATAATATCATTATCATATACTCTTGCTAAACCCAACAACAACATGGCAATGACACCTGTGCGATCTTTTCCAGCTGTACAATGAAACATAACTGCTTGGTCAGGGTGACTTAGCATGATATCAAATATCTTTGCTAAATTTACTTTTTCGTTATTTAAAATACCTTTGTATAACTCATACAATGGTTCTTCACTATGATCACAATAACGATATGAATCAAACTCTCGAAATATTGGTAAATGATAATAATCAATAAAATCAATATTCTCTAAAGGGTGTGATGACTTTTCAACCTCGTAGGTTGTTCTTAAATCAATAACAACACCAATATTTTTTTGTTTTAACAATTTAACATCTTGATCATTAATAATATGAGGAAAATCACTTCGGATAAAACGATTAAATTGTGTAACTTTATTATCTTTTGTCGGATAACCTCCTAAATCTCTTGTGTTGTAAGCTGCCGATAAAGGAATGCGTATCATTGGAATGTTTTCACTCATAATCTATCCCTCACTTATGTATTTACCTATATTATAACAAACACTTCTTATTAATAAACCCGACAAAAAACGAGCATGTGCTCGTTGATTGTCAGTATTATGTTTTTATTGAGTTTGTTTTTTATATGAAGCTAAAACCAGTAGCATTCCCAACAACAACAAGTACATCATATTTACATGTGAATCATCTGATGTGTCGGGTAACAGTGCTTTCTCTTGTTCATCATCTTCAGGATCACTGATTATTGGCTGTTCTTGTTCTTCCTTATCATCTTCAGGATTATTAATAACTGGATCTTCTTCATCAATTTCATCAATTTGTTGTTGCTGAGAAAGTAGTACAAATGAAGAGAAGTCCTTAGTAGAAAATGTCACTTCAAAGGTATTATTATCATATTCATAAGGTACATTTTTAACAACACCTTCATGTATATGCAAGAAAATAAACGTTTCTTCTCGATAAGCCTCTGGCAAGATAAACGAGATCCCTATCGATTCATTTACGGAAGTAATTTTTTGTTCTAGTTGCCCAATCACTTTAAATAACGAAATATCAAGATAGGTAGGATTTGTAAAAGACACCTCTAATGACCCAATAAACTGATTAACTAAACCTAGTTCTTTTTCACTTAACTTATCTAGTAACGATAAAACCAGTTTCACCTGAACTGCCTCTTCTCTTTCTTGATCTGTGAATGTAAAATTATCCAACATGTTTGATGCTTTCAAGTTATAAAGTGTAGGTGATTGTATGGTTGTCGTAGGGTTTGATAAATAATATGCTGTTAATAATAAATCTTGATTAAGCACTTGATTAAACTCATAGTTTGAAGAAGATTCATCCGTTCTCCAACCAATAAACTCGAAGTTTTGTTTTATAGGATTGTCTTTTGGTTTTATTGATTGATAACCAAAACTATAGAAAGGTTCATTACTATTGTTTGGCATAAATGTAGTAACATAACGTCCCCAACGAAGTTTCGGATATCCATTATTGTACTCATCTAACCTTGCCCACACATGATCAAAATCAAAATTCTCAAATGTTGCAGCATTTTTCATTTCTACAGTTGATTTACCATCACCATATTCAGACTCTCTTTCTAAAACCAACGTACTATCATAATAAAGACTATTGTATACAAAAGGATCGATATAAAAGTTATTTATTAATGGATTTATTTTATTTGCCAAAGCAAAAGCTGTATTTATTGTTGCTGCAAAATAGGAAGTTTCAAGTGTGGTTATTTCATCTGGATTTAGTGAACTAAGACCAACTAACCCACCAATATTTAGTGGTTTACCACTAGTTAAAGCATTATTTTGCACATCAATGTTTACTTTTGAATACACATCTTTAATTCTATAATCCATAACTTCATTATTATCACTAATTACTATTTCTTCATATAGCGGTAGTAATTCTCCAACAATTCCACCAATCATCGCCACATCTTCTAAACTTGATTCAATAGATCCTATGGAGAAAGATTGCTCTATCGTGGAATTCTGATTAAGGGTTCCAATAAGACCACCAACTTTGAGTATATTGCTCTCTGTTGATGTTGTAATGCTGCCGTTAAATTTATTACGAAACATGTTGAGATTAAAAGCTTGCCCAATTAACCCACCCAAATGTGACAATTGCTTACTAGATTCTGTTTTAATCTGTACATCTATCATCGTTTCAATTACTTGATTGTATGTTATTAGTGCTTCAGTCGTATCAAAATAACCAAACAACCCACCGATATAATAATTTCCATCATTACCATTTTTTGCATCTACTGTTATGTTACTCTTTACAGTATTGTTAAATATATGTTTATCTACCTCATCCATCGGTGATTCATTTAACGAATTTCCTATACTTCCACTTAATCCGCCAACATTTAACCTTAAAATTATGTCCGAAGAAAAATGAATGTCACCTAAGAATCTACTATTTTCAATTGATGTGCTTAGTGATTCACCTACAATACCACCCATAGAAACATAAAAAAAACTAGTAGGATCATTGTTATTAGATATTTCAAGATTGACATCAAGGATTGTATCTTTGATTATGACATGTTCACTAAATCCAATCAAACCACCAACATAGTAATTAGAATTATTACTCCGATTTGAAACATCCACTAAAGAGATTGCTGAATTTTCAACTTTTATGTTATCAAAGATTGTTTCATAGGCACTTGAAGCCAATATTCCAATATCGTACCAATCATAACCTTGATACTTTGGTAGTTCAACTTCAAGATTGTAATTAAAGGATGATATAACGATGTTCTTTATTGTAGCGTTTTCAACTTTACCAAATAAACCTAATTCGTAAAGATTAGTGTACGTACTTCTATTTTCAATCGTTAAATCAGATATTGTGTAATTATCCCCATCAAACAAACCTGTAAAGTTTTGAATAGGTTCCCAATCATTAATATCTGTCATATCAATGTCTGCTGTAAGACGATAGGAAGCATCTGCATATAAAGGACCATCATCTCCATCTGATGCAGACACATTTACAAGACATTTCATAAACAATAAATCGTCTATGTCATTAACTAAATAAACATCGTCATCTTTTTCTAAAGGAAAATCTGGATCACTACTAAGAAACGGCCAACATGCTGGTGCACTTTTTATTGGTGCTGTTGTTAAAGTACTACATAGTAAAAACACACTAAAAAAAACTGTAATTATCTTCTTGATCATAATATCTCCTTTTTAAGACATAAAAAGAAAACATAAAACGATAATCGTTATCTAGAAATCTTCGTTTTCTCATTGTGTCCCTCACCATTTAGTTAGTTAAATTATATGAGTGAAATTCACATTATACAAGATATTTTTTAAGTTTGTGAAATTTTTAATCATCATCATTCTGTCGTCTTACTCAACTAATCATCGAATCAATTGCTTGCAATAATAACATAGAGAAAGAAAATGCTTACCTATAGACAATTCAAAGATAAGCTTCATTAAATAGCTTTTAGTCTAGTTTTTTTACAAAAAACACACTATATTTTGATAAACCTCTTGACATATGTTAGATAATCATCTAATATATGTTTATAAGTTAGATATTCATCTAACACGATGAACAAACATATCTAATGGAGGTCATATGAAAGGATTATCCGTCTATAAAAACGTAGTTAATGAAAAACAATATTTAAAGTTAATTGCTGCTAATGTTGTGAATCGTTTTGGTGATTCTATAGATGCCATCGCCTTTAGTTGGATGGCGTATCAAATTACCGGATCAGCAACTTGGATGGCCATTGTCTTTGCTTTTAATGCTATCCCTTCCATCATACTTATGCCTTTTGCGGGAGCTTGGGTAGAAGCTTGGGATAAAAAATTAGTGATGGTACTAACAGATATAGGTCGAGCTTTGATCGTGCTGTTTTATATCTTTCTCTATGTAAGTAATGCCATGAATCCTTATGTGCTTATTGTTGGTACACTTCTTATTTCTACATTGGAAGCTTTTCGTATTCCTGCTGGTATGGCTATAATACCTTTAACATTATCTAAAGAAAACTATGAGAGTGGTATGTCATTAAATGCCACACTGCGACAATTTTCAATGGTTGTAGGTTTAGCATTAGCTGGTGGAGTTATTACTTTGTTTGGTGTTGTAGGAGCGATGGTTATTGATTTAATTACCTTTTTACTTTCAGGGTTGTTTATCTATTTTATTCAAATAGAAAAACATGTAAAGAAACTTGAAAAGTCTTCTACATTTTATTTAATAAAAGAAGGATTTACTTACCTTAAAAAGGCTGAAGTTATCTTTACCTTATGTATCTTAGGTGTCTTTATGAACTTTTTATTCTCACCTTTTGGGGTGCTACAAACACCTTATGTAGTAGACATACTAAAACAACAAGCCTTTGCATTATCGATTATGGGAGTTGCCAATGTATCGGGCATGGGCTTAGGTAGTTTCGTTTTTCCTATGATTTCAAAAAGCATTTCAAGACACAAAATACTAACATTATCTGGTGTTGGAATCGGTGTTTCATTTATTTTATTCACTTTACTACACCAAGATATATCACTCTACTTACTACATGCTAGTTTAGCAATCATTTCCTTTATCTTTGGTTTATCCGCTGGTCTACTACAAACTAGTGTAACAGTTAGTTTTATGAGTCATGTTGATAAGGAATACATTGCTCGAGCAGGTTCTATCTTTAATGCTTTAGTGATGGGTTCTATACCACTATCTTCACTACTATTAAGTGGTATCACTTTGTTGTTGCAGGTTCCTCAAATCATGTTGCTTTATGGTATACTTTCTATAGGATTATTTATACTCGTAAGTTTCAATCGATCACTTGCGAAACTATAACAGTAAGGGGGCATTCTTATGAGCCAAAATGTTTTACCACTATGTCTATTTTGTGAATGGGTCAACTTATCATCACGCATCGCCACAAACACAACAAGTAAAGATGTGGTGATTGATATTGCAAACAAATACAACATTGACCAACAACAACTTTTAGAAATCATTAAACCAATCACACAATTTGAAGAACTACTTAGTGATAGTGTTAATAGTACTGCTGATGACTTTCAATTTTTCTTTGCACCAATCAATGATGATAAAATAACATTTGCTCAAACATTCACTCGTTTGTATCATAACCCAAGCGAATATCAACGACGAGATTTTAGTGATGTGCCTTCTAAGGATTGGGTTAAAACATTTGCTCATTCATTAAGTGATATGCTTGATGAAGAGGATGGTAAACACTTTATAAAAAAACACAACATCACCGATGCTCAATCACTTGTGGCTGTAATTGTGGCGAGTGACTTAGAAGAATCAATTAAATATCGGTTTTCAATTGCCATTACACAACCATCATGGTGTATAAAGCGCTTGTGGAACATGTTTGAGCCTTATCAAGAACTTTGGCAAAACCATGAAGCACAACTTCAACAGTTTGCTTTTAACTCCCTACAAGCATGGCTAAACAAATATGACAATGTGTTTGATTTGATAGATGAAAAAGTGAATGTTCAAGGTATTGACTCCTTTAAAAATGTAAACATCATCCCTTCTATCTTTAATTTCAATACACTAAGCATTATTGAAAAAGACCCCTTTTTAAATAGCCTTAAGCATCCTACTTTGCATATAGGATCGATGATCTTTGATTTATCGGATGCTGTGAAAGTAATGCCACAAGAAAATGAACGCTTGTTAATGGTGTTAAAAACATTGTCCGATAAAAGTAAGTTTGAAATATTGAGAGTATGTAAAGACAACCCAATGTATGGTCAACAAGTTGCCACTCACCTTCAAATTACAACTGCAACTGCATCTTATCATTTAAACGCTCTTGTTAATATGGGTTATTTGAGTTTGAATGTGAAAGCAAATCGAATTTATTATCAAAGCAAACCAGACAGAATACAAACAGACTTAGAATTAATTAAACACATATTTGAATAAATAAGAGAAAACATGCAAACAAAGATCAGGAAAACAAACCTGATCTTTTTATTGTATTCTTTGATTGACAATTATTTCACAAAGTTTTATACTAAAGATGACATAAACATGAATGGTGATTCATGTTTCAAGGAGGAATTATGCAACAAGGAAAAAGAATACACCAATTGCATTTAGGAGATAGTGTTCAAATGATTAAACAAATAAGTGATGAAGATGTTCGCTTGTTTGCAAAATTAAGTGGTGATGAAAACCCTATTCACCTCGATGAAGAATATGCTTCGCATACAATATTTAAACACAGAGTTGCTCATGGTCATTTTGTAGCTTCCATGTTCTCTACTCTTTTAGGAACACAACTTCCAGGAGAAGGTTCTATTTACTTAGGACAACAAATAAAATATGTTGCGCCAGTTTACATTAATGATCAAATTACAGCACAAGCAAAAATAATTGAGAAAAACGAAGAGCGTAATCGTGTCAAAATAGAAACAACTGCTTTTAATCAAAATGGGCAACTAGTTGTAACAGGTATTGCCGAAATCATGCCACCAAAGGAGGTCAATAATGCTTAGTGAAAAACACAAACGAGTTCAACGATTGGCTAGAGAATTTACACAGAAGCATGTTGCCCCACTAGCAAGTGAGATTGATGAAAATCATCGTTTTCCTAATGAAACCCTCATTAAAATGATTCAATGTAACATGATGGGCATCCCTTATCCAAGTACATATGGAGGATCGGATGCTGATACATTAGCCTATGTATTAACTATAGAAGAGCTATCGAAAGCTTGCGCAACAACAGGAGTCATTTTATCTGCACATACCTCTTTAGCAAGTTTCCCACTCTATGCTTTTGGCAGTGAATATTTAAAAGAAAAATACCTCATTGACTTAAATAAAGGCAATACACTAGGAGCTTTTGCCTTAACTGAACCAAATGCAGGCAGTGATGCTTCTGCACAAAAAACAACTGCCGTCTTAACTAATGATTATTATGTTCTTAATGGCTCTAAGATTTTTATAACTAACGCCATTGAAGCCGATACTTACATTGTCTTTGCCATGACCGATGCTTCTTTAAAAACAAAAGGTATTAGTGCCTTTGTTGTAGAGAAAGAGTTTGAAGGATTTAGCTTTGGTAAAAAAGAGAGAAAACTTGGTATTTGCGCTTCAAGTACGAGTGAGTTAATTTTCAATCATGTAAAAGTACCGAAAGAAAATAGAATTGGTAAAGAAGGTGATGGCTTTAAAATTGCACTAGCAACTTTAGATGGTGGACGAATTGGTATTGCAGCACAAGCATTAGGCATTGCAAAAGGTGCCTATCAAGAAGCTTTAAACTACACTAAATCAAGAAAGCAATTTGATCGTCCTTTAAGTGCATTTCAAAACACACAGTTTGTTCTAGCAGAAATGGCAACACAAATAGAAGCTGCTTCATTGCTTGTATATCAGGCAGCGATTGCTAAAGACACACAAAAAAACTTCGCAAAAGAAGCTGCCATGGCAAAACTGTTTGCTTCAGAAACAGCCATGAAAGTAACAACTCAAGCGGTACAACTACTTGGTGGCTATGGTTATATTAAAGACTACCCCGTAGAAAGAATGATGCGTGATGCAAAGATTACAGAAATATATGAAGGGACTTCAGAAGTACAAAAAATGGTCATTGCTTCTGCAGAGTTACGGTAATAACAATGAACATTATTGTATTAGTAAAACAAGTACCAAACACAACGAACATGAAAGTAGATCCCCTACATGGAACACTTATTCGTAGTGGTGTGGATACAATCATAAACCCAGATGATCTAGCTTCTATCGAACTTGCACTTCAAGTTAAAGACAACATACAAGACACACACATCCGTGTTATAACCATGGGCCCTGCACAAGCAAAAAACATGCTTGTCGATTTATATGGTTATGGTGTAGATGATTGTGTATTGTTAAGTGATAGCGCCTTTGCTGGTGCAGATACTTGGGCAACAAGTTATACCTTAGCTAAAGCAATAGAACGTTATCCCTATGACTTAATTATCGCAGGAAGACAAGCTATAGATGGTGATACAGCACAAGTAGGACCGCAAGTTGCACAACATTGTAATATTCCTCAAATAACATACGTTAGTAAACTACAAGAAATAACGAAACAAAACATTACTGTTGTAAAAAGCTATGAAGATTATGATGAACTACTATCATGTAACTTTCCTTGTTTAATTACAGCATTATCCGATAAAACAACATTAAGAGATGCTAGCTTTACAATGGTATGGCATGCAGATAAGAAAAATATTACAACACTAACAAACAAAGAGATACAAGGTGACCCTCACAACATTGGTTTAAAAGGTTCATTAACCCAAGTTAAAAAAACATTTGTAAAGACAGTCGAAAAGAAAGGACAAATGATAAGCAACGATGTGGATTTGGCAGCTAAAAAAATTGCCCAAATACTCAAAGACGCTACTCATTAAGGTAATTATGAGACAAGTAAAAGATATATATGTGTACATTGAAATGCGTAATCAAACGATTAGTCAAGGTAGTTTACAATTACTCTCATTATCACAACAACTAAAAAAGCAATACGCACATAAAAACATCCAACAACAAGTAATAGCCGTACTATGTGGTTATAAGGTTGAATCCTTTACTTCACAGTGTTTTTACTATGGTGCTGACCGTGTAATTGTCATTGATAATCAAAAAGTACAATATCCAACAACACAACATATAACAAAAGCACTTGTTCAAATTATTGAGACATACACACCAGAATGTTTTTTAATTAGTGCTAGTGTTGTTGGACGTGATATTGCACCACGTGTAGCCGCAACAGTTCGTACAGGGTTAACAGCAGATGCTACTCACCTTGAAGTTGATCCAAGTGATCATTCTACGCTTTTACTTATGACACGTCCTGCCTTTTCAGGCAACTTGTATGGCACCATCATTTGTCCAAATACATTTCCTCAAATGTCTTCGATTCGTGAAGATGTCTTTGAAAAGATAGCGTATAACAACCCAGAGGTTCCACCTACTTATGTTTCGGTTTCTTTTGATTCACATGATGATGTGACTGTTATACAAAAAATTGATAAAAAGAAAAATACCGTTGATCTTACAAAGGCAAACATCATCTTGGCTGGTGGTCGATCGATGGCAAACCACATGGATTTACTACAAGATAGTGCTAAACAGTTAAGTGCAACTCTTGCCGCCTCAAGAGGGTTAGTAGAAACTCAAAAGGTATCCAAAGATATACAAGTAGGACAAACTGGTAAGACGGTAAGACCAAGCATTTACATTGCTTGTGGCATATCTGGTGCAGTACAACATACTGCAGGTATGGAAAACTCTCAAACCATTATTGCCATAAACAACGACCCTAACGCTTCTATCTTTTCCATCGCAACACTAGGAGTTGTTGCAGATGCACAGGAAGTACTTAAAAGAATACCCACCTATTTATAGTGAAATGTTATCCATGAAACCAAAAAAAAGCAGCGTTTATAACAAACCCTGCTTTTTTACTTTGTTAGTAATATGACTTTAACTACACTGGTTTACTTAGAAATCAATGCCGTTACTTTTACTGAAACAACTCCTAATACTACACCAACAAGCAGCATCGCAAGAGCACCTACAAAATCAAACCCTGTACCAAAATACACTGCCCATGTTGCAAAGGCACCAGGACCAAAAGACAAGAATTTGATATCTGTCATCATAATAACAATAAGTGCTGCTAATACCATGACTGCTAACCCAATACCGAGTGGTACACCTAAGGTTTCACCTAATAAGTCCATACCAATAGTAACGCTTAACCAACCCCATACAATACCCCAAACTGAGGATGTTGCTACTTTAACTGCTGCCTCATCATTTGCACCAGCCGCAAAGAATAATGCCCATGCTAGAAATACTGGCCAAGCATGCAATGTAACACCAGCAATTTCTCCTACTTCTAAAGCAAAGAATGCCCAAGCACCTGCTAATATCCCAACAACAACTGCCATTTTTAAATTTTTCATGTTTTCTCCCTATTTAAACTTAATGTTTTTGAACTTCTCTGCTTGTACTTTTATCCCTGTTTCAGTCGCAAAACGTTCGATACTACTAGCACCGAAAAACCCATCAACACCATGAGTGTGATCAATGATATACTGAGCATCTTCTGGTTCTGCAATTGGTCCACCATGACATAAAATCATAATATCTGGGTTTACTTCTTTTCCTGCATCTGCAATTTCTTGTACTTTCTTAACACTATCATCTAATGTTAATGCTGTTTTTGCACCAATGGTCCCTTTTGTTGTAAGTCCCATATGAGCAACCAACACATCAGCTCCTGCTTTTGCCATCTTTCTTGCTTGCTCAACATCAAACACATATGGTGTTGTTAGTAAATCAAGTTCATGTGCTTTACGAATCATTTCAACTTCTAAATCATACCCCATACCTGTTTCCTCAAGGTTGGTGCGGAATACTCCATCAATTAATCCAACTGTAGGAAAGTTTTGCACTCCTGAAAATCCTTGTTCTTTTAGCTGTTTTAAAAACACATCCATCATTCTAAATGGATCAGTCCCACAAACACCAGCTAAAACAGGTACTTCTTTAACAACTGGCAAGACTTCACTACCCATTTCAACAACGATGCCATTAGCATCACCATAAGGTAATAGTCCAGCTAAAGAACCTCTTCCAGCCATTCGATAGCGTCCAGAGTTGTAAATGATAATTAAATCCACACCACCAGCTTCGCCACTTTTTGCAGAAATTCCTGTTCCTGCACCAGCACCGACAATGATGTTGCCATTTTTTACTTCATTTTTTAATTTGCTTATTATCTCGCTTCTTGTTTTTGCCATGTTACGCTCCTTTTAAATATTCAACCAATTTTTTCGCTGTAGCTAATGCAAAATCATCATGGTTAATATCTAGATCTAACTCAATTAACTCAACGACATTTGGATCAATCAACTCACGAATAGTGTTAAACAACATCTCGTCTTCTTCTTTTCCATAAAATGGTTGTCCCTCAACATCAATCATCGAAACACCTTTTAATGGTAAGAATAGCGCCGTTTTCCCTTTTGCTGCATTTAGTTTCTGCGCAAGTATTTCACCAAGTTGTTTGTTTTCCTCTACAGTTGTACGCATTAAAGTTACCGTTGGATTATGTTTGTAAAAGTTGCGTCCTTCAAACTGTTTTGGTATGGAATCATATGGCCCAAAGTTTACCATATCTAATGCTCCCACAGATACTACTTGAGGTATTGCATTTTTTCCTGCAGCTTCAAGTCTGTTTGGTCCAGCAGCTAATACTCCACCTACTAGTTCATCACACCATTCTGTTGTGGTGATATCAAGTACTCCTTCAAAGTATCCTGAATCAACTAAAGCTTCTAATGTTTTTCCACCTGTTCCTGTAGCATGGAAAACTAGCACTTCATAGCCTTGATCTTCTAGGTATGCTTTTGCTTTTTCAATGTGTGGCGTTGTTACTCCAAACATTGTTGCCCCGATTAACGGCTTTTTAACTAGATCAGACTTAAACTCATAGTTAACCATTCCCGCAATCGCAAAGGCTGCATTTGTAAAAATACGTGTGGAAATGGAATTTAGTCCTGATACATCTACTATTGAAGGCATCATAAGTATATCGGATGTTCCAACATATTGTGACACATTACCAGATGCTACAGTTGAAACCATCAACTTTGGTACTCCTACTGGAAGTGCACGCATACCAGGTGTTGCGATGGATGTACCTCCAGTACCTCCAAATGATAAAACACCATCAAAGCGTCCTTCTTCATAAAGTTTTGGTATTAACACTTCTACACCTTTTGCTAGTGCAGCTGTTGCTTCAGCACGATCACGCTTTGCAACAATTGACTCTTTATCTGCATTTGCTGCTTTAAACACTTCATCGTTGTTGATATCAACATCAATGGTTGGCTCAAAAACACCAGTATGAATCATAAGTGTATTAACTCCCACTGATTCTAAAATGTTTTTGACATAGTCGAATTCTTTTCCTTTTGAATCAAACGTCCCTATTAGTGCAATAGTTTTTTTCAAAATCTAATCCTCCTTTTTCTACTGTTATAAAAAAACAGTACGTTGTTATCCTAATAGTACTGTTTATCTTTCGTTTTTAAAATGGATTATCGTCATCACTTGTTGGTTTTTTGTCTATGTAAGCGTATTCTTTTGGTGAAAATCCGGTGTATTTTTTAAAAATCTTACTAAAATACGCATAATCTGGATATCCTACTAACTGTGCAACCTGCTTAAAGGATGTCTTTTTGTTGTTCATAAGTTTTATTGCTATGCTTATTCGATATTTCATTAAATAATCTGGAAAGCTCATTCCCATGGCTTCATTAAATAATGCGCTTAAATACGATCTAGAAACATGCAATTGCTCAGCTAACTCAGAAAAAGATAGTTTTTGATCGTAATATTTATGAATATGTTCCTTTATTAATAGCACATAATCTTCTTTTTCAAACATTTGCTTTTTTACTGATTCTTTTGGTTGAATCGCTCCTGTACCTTTGAATTTTTTCGTAATGTCTAATATGGCTTTTTCTGAAGGAATTCTCTCAAAAGAAGAACCTCCAATGTATCCATCTGCTAATGTATGATCATACATGTATTGAAGATCGGTTGTTTCAAAAACAGGCCCTCCATAAATCATTTTGATTATGTTTGGTGAAATCTCTTTCGCAGCATTGAATATCGATTGAGTAACTAACACTGCTTCATGCACCGAAAGTTTTGATCGACCACTTAAATACCCTCCCTTGGTAAATCCTAAGTGAGAGCATATCATATCCGCACCAGCTCTAGCCATCTCTTTTGCTTGATCTACATCAAAGACAAAGGCTACCGTAAACATGTTTTTTTGGTGGGCTAATGCAATGGCCTCAACTTCCTTAGAATACCCAAATCCTTCTTCTTCTAGTGCTTCTCTAAAATGTCCTTCAAATAATCCAACAGAAGGATAATTGTTTACTCCATGAAACCCTGCAGCTTTAATTTTATCCAAGTACTCTGGTAAATAAATCGTTGGATCAGTTGCACACAAACCAAAGATAACTGGAATATCAGAAACAATCGGTATAATCTCTCTAGAACCAAATTCCATCACCATTTTATTTGAGTTAGCAAAAGGCAATAATCCAGCAATCGACCCTAACCCCATTTGTCTAAATTTCCCTGAGTTTAAAGCTAATATAAAGTCAGCACCACCTAAAGTAGCGTATTTTGCGGAAATTCCAGCACCAACTGCAACGCCTATAAGATGACCATCTTGTTGGCGTTGTTGATTTAGTTTTTTTATGATGTGTTGATTATTGTTGTTAATCATGGCTTCACCTTAACGACAAAAAACATGTAATTGTGTCAATTCCATTATAACCATCACAAACTAAAATGCAAGTTTGTAGGGTGAAAAAACATACTACTGAAATAATTTCATACATTTTTAAACTGTTGTATTTTAATCGTTACTAACAAATTACAACAATGGAGTTACAATCTTTAACAACACTTGTGCTAGTTTTGTTGTCAGTGATGCTTTTTGAATAAACTGCATGTCTACTTGTTTTGATTGACTTTCTACATACAGTGTATCTTTTTTAATGTCCTTTACTATTGGATGACCAATAAAGAGTGCAGCATTTTCAAAGTGCAAATACAAACTACGATAATCTAAGTTAATGGTTCCAAGCAGTGCAATTTCATCATCCGCAACCATAGACTTTGCATGCAAAAATCCTGGATTATATTCAAATATTTTAACGCCAGCTTCTAAAAGCGGTTTATAGTTAGACTGACTAACCATAAACACAGTCTTTTTATCTGGGATACCAGGCATGTATATTCGTACATCCACACCACTTTTTGCCGCAATACAACAAGCACTAATCATTTCTTGGGAAATAATTAAATATGGTGTCATCATATACACATATTTTCTAGCCTGAAGTAGCGTCGATAAAAACAAATTTTCACCAACTGCTTCATCATCAAGCGGTGAGTCACTAAAAGCTTGTACATACCCTTTGTTTTGTTGGGCTATTGCATGATTAAAGAAATGTTTAGTATCCTCTTGTGTATTTTTAGTCACATATTGCCATGTTGTTAAAAATATCTTCGTTAGTGAATCTACACTATAACCAGCTATTTTTGCGGCAGTATCTTTCCAATGACCATATTTGTTTACACGATTAATATACTCATCACCAATGTTTATTCCACCAACAAATCCAATTTTTCCATCGATGACTGTTAACTTACGATGATCACGATGGTTATGTTGGATAGAAGCTATTGGAGTTAATGGATTAAATACATGACATTCTATATTAAACCTTCTTAGTTTTTTATGATAATTCGCTGGCAATCTAAATATACTTCCCACATCATCATACAACACACGCACAACAACACCTTCACGTGCTTTTTGTTTTAACACTTCTAAAATTTCATTCCACATCTCACCTTTTGCAAGAATAAAATATTGCATGAAAATAAAGGATTGAGCTTTTTTTATTTCCACAAGTAAGTCTTCAAAGAAATCTTCTCCACTAGAATAGTATGTCGCATCATCTAAATAGTGTAGGGATGCATTTGCTTGATTTTCTAAATAGGACGTCATCGCTTGCCAATGAGGATATTCTTCTATAAATGTTTGATTAACTAATGGCTCTACATTAAGATGATCTTTGTATACTTGTTGTAGTTGTTTAATTCGTTGTTGTTGGGATTTACTTAAATGTGTTTTCCCATAAAGTAAGTATAAAAAACCACCAACAAGCGGCAACACAAGCATGACAACCAGCCATGATATTTTAGAGGCTTGATTGTTGTTGCTATTGATGATAATTAATGCGACGACAAAGCTAATTAAACTACTAAACAAGGCGAAAGTTGAAAAGAAACGATTAAATTCAACCAAAAAAGAAAACAACAAATACAGTTGTATCAAAATTAAAAAACTCAACATTGTTACTCGATGAAACAACAATTCAAAAGCTTTCTTCATATTCTTACCACCAGTTTGTGCTTACTTATATTATTATAGTAAACAAACACACAAAAACCAACCTTTATATTAAGCCATATGACATCTGACAAAATTATGGTTGAGTAAGAACAAAGTCTACAATGATATCAACAGTTTTTTGTTGTTGCTCCAAAGGAGTAAGTGTTGCAATACCATCATTATCTTGCTCACCATAATCACCAAAATAGGCATGATTTCCACCTTCGATAATATGGGTTGAAACTTCATCACTTAAACGACTTGAATCTAAAATCAAATCTTTATCTCCAACAATTTGTATTGTTTTTACATTTGCATCATTAATAGGATAGGCTGCTAATAAGATAAGCCCTTCAATTTTATCCGTGTTGTTATTAACATAGCTACTAGCCATCGCACCACCTAATGAATGACCCATAAGATACCAACGATCGATGGTTGTGTGTTTTTCCATAACCTTGCTAGCACCGTTAATATTAAACACAGCCAAGTTAAAGGGCATGTCAACCAACACTGATGTAAATCCTTGATCACTTAACTGCGCTAATAAAGAAAGATAGGCCACCGACTCAACCTTTCCCCCTGGATAAAGGATAATACCAATTTCATTATCTTTCTCTGCTAAAGGATAAATTGTTGTTAATCGTTGGTACGTTTCTATTTGATCAGAGTATTCTACTAAAACATTCAAAGCTTGCTCATTGGCTTTGTAATAGTCATTAACATACACCAAAAAACCACCAACAAAAACAACAAACGCAAGTAGAACTACAATCAATGTATTTTTTAACAACCGTCTTTTCTTGCTCATAACCTACTCCTTCAACATCCTTTTTCTCATCATATCACACATAAGAAAACAAGCTTCTAAGTATGCTTTTAGTAAATGTTGAGAATTTGAGTTGTGGATACTAATTGATAGGTGCTGTTTTGATCAGTTAATACTAATCTTCCCTTTTCATCTATATCCTTTGCTTTGGCAAGTATTGATGTGTTGTTTATTTTTATAAGATGATTCTTTTCTATGTTAAGACAATATGTTTTGTACATGGTTATTATTTGCTGAGTACTAAGTAAACATAGTTCATTAAAGTAGTTAATCAATTGCCCTACCATGATATTTAAATCGTGAATGTCTTTACCATGTTCTTTCAATGATGTCGCAATATCCATGATATCTTCACTAAAAAGTTGCTTAACAACATTGATTCCAACACCAATCACAACATAATGATTATCTAAAAAAGTCTCACAAAGTATGCCAGCACATTTTTTGTTTTTGATAGTAATATCATTCACCCATTTTATCGATGGTGTAATGTTGTAAGTCAAACATAACTTAACTACAGCACATGCCATCACCATTGGTAAAAAAGACACATTAAATGACAGGTTGTCTATTTTTCGTATGTAAGAAGCATAAATCCCTTTATCTTTTGCACTATAAAAAACTCGCTGTTGAGTCCCTCGTCCTTTTGTTTGATGTCTTGCAATGATTAATGTTTTATCCATTACTTTATGTAGATGCTTCGCAACATCATTGGTTGACTCTACCACATCAAAAAACATAAGTTGACTTATCTTTTGGTTGCATTGCTTATATAAATCATCTTTGTGCAATGGTTTAATCATACAACTAGTGCACTAGCAATGGCGTAGTGTTTCTCATGAGCAATTGACAAAACTACTTTATTATTATCCACTATAAAAAATAACTTGTTGTTTTGCTTTACTAATTCAATATCACGCATAAAAAGCTGTTGATCCATTGCTTTGATAATGGCTTCTTTAGCCGCAAAACGTCCAGCAAGCCATTGATTCTTTCGTTGCTCACTACTTAGTTGACGATACTCAACTTGCTCTTTAGCACTCAATATTCGCTGTATAAACTTCTCCTTGTGATGCAACGATGCAATTCTATTAATTTCTACAATATCAATACCAAGCATAAAATCACCTCTTTAAGAAATTGGTTGTATCGCTGATGAAATGTGATCATAAACAACATTCGCCAATGTATCCATATCTAAATCTTTGTATTTTTCATAAGGGATAGGCTTATGATAAGTAATCGATAATTGCTTAACTTTTAATTTGCTATCGAGCGCATACGATTGATTAAGTGTAATTGGTACAATATCGCATTTAGCTATGTATGCTGGTTTAAATGAAGCTCCTTTAAAAGCATTCATGTGATCAGACTTTGATCGAGTACCTTCAGGAAAAATTAGCACATTTCTTTTTTCAGTTAGAAATCGTATGGTTTGACGCAACATATAAATATTACCTTGTTTACTGTTGCGATCAAAGTATATCAAATCTAGTAACTCCCCCCATTTACCAATACCAAGTATGTTTCTATTGGATGCTTTTGATACAAACGTAAGAGCTTGTTGAGAGCTTGCTACAATTAACAGTGGATCAATAGTCCCTTGATGATTACTCACTAAATAAGCACCTTTGATGTTACTATACTGTTTATTATATACTATTAACTCTAATCCTAAAATAGACAGTGCTATTTTACACCAACGTTGACATTGTCGATATCGTTCTTCTAACGGCTTGTGTTTATTATACATAGCAGACAAATGTACAATCGGTAAAAGTAGAATAAGAACAATCTTTCTCATCATCACTTGCTTTCGTTAATAGCAAACATAATTTCACCCTTGCACACGATCTGATCATTTACTGTTGCATACACACTAGCAACACCTAAGTTTCTTCTCATTGTTTTTAATGTACAGTGTAAATAAACACTATCACCTGGCACAACCATTTTTTTAAACCGCATATGATTAACTCCAGCTAAATAAACATATTTCCCTTTAAACTCTTCTTTACTTAAAAGCAACACTGCTCCAGTATCTGCTAACGCTTCAATAAGCAACACCCCTGGAAAGACATGCTGATTTGGAAAGTGTCCTGCAAAAACAGCTTCATTAACAGATATGTTCTTTTTTCCAACAATACTATGTTCATCCACAATCTCTTCAATGGTATCCACCATTAAAAAAGGATAACGATGAGGTAGTATTTTTTGTATGTCATTTGATGTTAGTTTCATACTATTCCCACTTTCTAAATAGTAGTGATGCATTATGACCTCCAAAACCTAAGGAGTTTGTCATTGCAATTTTTATATTCTTTTTTACTGACTGATTAACAAGGATATTTAAATCACATTTTTCGTCTAATTGTTGAACATGAATGGTGGCTGGTATTTCTCCTTGAAGTAGAGCTTGTAAACAAACAATGGATTCAACCGCCCCACTAGCTCCTAACAAATGACCAATATGAGATTTTGTAGAAGAAATAATTGGCTTATATGCATGTTCTTTTAATGCGTGTTTGATTGCTTTAATTTCTGTTTTGTCATTTAATGGTGTACTAGTTCCATGCGCATTAATATAGTCAATACTATCTAAACTTATGTTGGCATCCTGCATAGCATGCATCATCGCTTGTGCAGCACCTTCTCCACTTTCATGTGGCGCTGTTATATGATGTGCATCACATGAGTAACCATAACCAATGATCTCACCTAAAATAGTTGCATTTCGCTGTTGAGCATGTTCTAAGTCTTCCAACACTAAAACACCTGCTCCTTCACCCATAACAAACCCTGATCGATTTTTATCAAACGGTGTTGATGCTTTATTTGGATCATTTGATTCACTTAATGCTCGCATAACCATAAATCCACCTATAGCTAATGGAGTGATTGCTGCTTCACTACCACCACAAATCATAATGTCTTGTTCATTATGCTTTATTTTCAAATAGGCTTCTCCAATAGCATTTGCACCAGCTGCACAAGCCGTGACAACACTTGAACATATCCCTTTGGCTTGATGATCAATAGCAACTTGTCCAGCAGCTAAGTTAATAAGGGCCATCGGAATAAAGTACGGTGAAATTCTTGTCGGTCCACGATTCATTAAGTTTTCCTTAGCTTGTTCAATAGAGCCTACTCCACCAATACCTGAACCAATGATTACTCCCATACGTTGATTGTTTATAGTATCGACATGTATGTTTGCTTGCTTCATCGCTTGATAAGATGCAATTCGTGCAAACTGAGTAAAGCGATCATTAAATTTTTTATCACGAGCACTTAAATAATCACTCATATCAAAATCTCTCACTTGGGCAGCTAAAGAAACTTTATACTCACTAACATCAAAATGAGTGATTTTATCAATAGCACATTCATTTTGAATCATTGCCTCAAAGGTTGATGCAACATCTTTACCAAGTGGTGTGACTGCACCCATTCCTGTTATTACTACTCGTCTCATCTAGATACCTCCACTTATACTTAATCCACCATCCACAACAAAAGTTTGCCCTGTAATATAATCAGCTTTATTACTAGCTAAAAACAACACCATCTGAGCTACATCATCGCCATTACCAAACCGTTTTAAAGGAATATTACGAATAATGGAATCTTTTATTGAATCAGATAAGGAATCTGTCATCGTTGTTTGTATAAAGCCAGGAGCAACCACATTACATGTAATGTTTCTGTTTGCTAGTTCTTTTGCAATTGTTTTACTTAGTCCAATCATACCCGCCTTAGAAGCAGCGTAATTAGCTTGTCCTACATTACCTGTTATAGCAACCACTGATGAAATATTTATAATTTTACCTTTTTTTAATTTAAACATGCCTTTAGAAACTTGTTTAATCACATTAAATGTTCCCTTTAAATTGGTGTTTATTACATCATCAAACTCCTCTTGTTGCATGCGTAATAGTAGGTTATCCTTTGTTATACCTGCATTATTAACCAACACATCAATATTTGAAAAAGCATCAATTACTTCAGTAATAAGTTGACTAACATCATCTATGTTTGTAATATCACACTGTTTAATCATGACTCTGTTTGTTAGCTTTTCACACTCTCTTTTAGTTTCTTCTGCTTTTTGTTTAGATCCAAGATAGGTAAACACCACATTGTATTTTTCTTTAGCAAACGCTAAGGCAATTGCTTTACCAATACCTTTTGCCCCACCTGTAATTAATACTGTTCTTTCTAACATAATGCCTCCAATACGTTATGTAAACTGCTCTCATCACTCACACACTCACACCAAAGATCAGGATCAATTTGTCGGATAAATCCTTTGATGATTGGTTTTGGACTAATCTCAATAAATGTGTCAACGCCATGATGAATCATGGTTTCAATCGACTTTAACCAATGCACACTACTATATAGTTGTCTTTTTAGTAGCTCATTTATATTTTCATACTCTATGGTTGCTGTTGTGTTAAACACAACATCAATGCTTGGTTTTGATATTTCTACTGTCTTTAAAACATCAAAAAAATCATCTGATGCATCTTTTAAATAATTGCTATGAAAAGCTCCCGTTACACTTAAAGGGATTACTCTTGCTTTTGGATAGTACTGCAATTTTTCTTTTGCATATGATAGTGCTTGTTTATTTCCAGTTAATACGGTTTGTGTTGGACTGTTGAAATTTGCTATTTCGCATATACCAAAGCGTGATGCTTGATCAATTACTTTCTTGATATCACTAATAGAAACATTTAACACTGCCATCATCGTTGTGTCTTTATCATAAAGTGCTTGACTCATAATTTCTGAACGTCTTTTTACAACTTGTAAAGCATCTTTAACCTTTAGTGATTTTGCATAAGTTAGTGCACTATATTCACCCAAACTTAACCCTGCACATATGTCTGCTTTGATATTAAAACTTTCCAATACCTTAGCAACCGCAACACCATACACAAGAAGAGCTTGTTGTGTTATAAGGGTGTTGTTTAAAACTTCTTGTGGTCCATTAAAACATGCTGTTTTAATGGTAGAATCGACTTGATCAAACACTAGTTTTGCTTCAGGAAATAAAGCATAGAAGTCTGCACCCATACCTACTTTTTGTGCTCCTTGTCCTGCAAAAACAAACGCAACTTTATTATGTTTCATACACCGATATACACTCCTTCATTAGTCTTTCAACAAGATCAGAAACCGAAACGATGGCATTAATCCGTGCTGCACTTTCACCAACAAAAACAATTCCCTCATCCAAATTACCATTAATAGAGTCAATTAGTGCTTGACTAATGCAATAGGGAGTATCTGAAGGATTACACATAGAAAGACATGCGACACATCGTTTAACTTGAATGTTTTCATGACGTTGGTTCACCATCATCATAAATGGTGTCTTTAAAGCACGACCATGTAATTTTGATGGACTTTTTGTAAATCCTATATCATCGATTGTCGCATCAATCACTGCTTGTTTAAAGTTTAACGGTGCATCGCACTCTTTTGTTGCTAAAAAAGCTGTACCCATTTGAACACCACTTGCACCTTTTTTTATATAATGCGCAATTTCATATCCACTGACAATGCCACCAGCCACAAAAAGGGGAATGGCTTTGTTGTATTTTTCTTTATAAGGCAATGTAACTTGCAATACATCTTCTAGTATTTCATCCAATGTTCGAGTAGAGTTTGCACGCAGTTCTTCAATTTTAAACCCAAGATGTCCACCAGCTTTATCTCCTTCAATAACAATAAAATCAGGAATTCTATTATAACGAGTATCCCAAACTTTACAAATCAACTGAGCTGCCTTACCACTAGAAACAATAACACCAAGTAGAAGTTCTTTGTTTTGTACTAGTTCTGGTAAGTTTAACGGTAACCCTGCTCCAGAGATAATGGCATCAATGTCCATGGTAGATATTTCCTTAATATAGTCATTGTATCGTTTTGAAGCTACCATGACGTTGACTGCCAAAACTCCTTGATGTTGTGTGTTATGTCGAGTTATGTCTATCTCTTGTTTTAATGCTCTTATGTTTGCTTGGAAATTGTTTGTGTAAAAATCATCTTCTTTATATCCTGGTTGCGCTGCAGAAATTACACCCATACAGCCATGATTGATAGCTGCAGTAGCTAATTTTGACATCGAAACACCCACTCCCATTCCACCTTGAATGATAGGATGTTTCAAAATGTGAGTGTTTAATTGTACATTAAACATGAGAATGTAATCTCTGATGGAGCGCTTTTAAACCTTCAAGTTGCTGGATACTATCGTTCATTAAATCATCAAATATTTGCTGTAAAGGTTTAATCTCTTTAACTAACCCAGCAATTTGTCCCATCATCATACTTCCATTGTAAACATCACCAGCATGTACCGCCTTTGATAATGAACCTAATGTTAAATGTTCTAACTCATCACGTGTTGCTCCTTGTTTTTCAAGTTGAATGTATTTTTGACTCATCGCATTTTTCATAATACGAACAGGCGCAGACACACTACGACCAGTCACCACTGTATCACTATCTTTGGCTTTTATGACAGCTTGTTTGTAGTTTTCATGCACTGGACACTCATCCGATGCTAATAAAATAGTACCTAGTTGAAATCCACAAGCACCTAATGAAAACACAGCATTTACACCACGACCATCACCAATACCACCTGCTGCAATTACAGGAATATTAACCGCATCCACCACTTGAGGAAGCAACGTCATGGTTGTAAGCTCTCCTACATGACCACCAGCTTCTGTACCTTCAATGATAACCATGTCTGCACCAGCAGACTCCACTCGTTTTGCAAGAGCAACCGTTGGCACAATAGGAATGACTTTAATGTTCGCTTGCTTAAGTTTTTGAATGTATGGACCAGGATTACCAGCACCTGTTGTTACAACAGCTACTTGATGTTTAATAATAACATCCACAATTTCTGCACTATTTGGATTCATAAGCATTAAGTTTACACCAAACGGTTTATTTGTTAGGGTTTTACACTGTATAATAGCATCTTCTGCCATCGGTGCAGTCATAGCACCAGTACCAATAATGCCAAGGGCACCACAGTTTGAAACACTAGCTGCAAACTGTGCTGTGGCAATATGAGCCATAGCCCCTTGAATAATTGGATATTTTA
>CAYZMP010000021.1:0-27800 GCA_964479585.1 uncultured Erysipelothrix sp. | reverse complement strand
AGCGAAATTTCAATAGATAATTATGACAACAATGTGGATAATGTTGTGGTCATTGTGGCAGCTAATGGTCCTAATGTGTTTAAAATGATGCATAAAATTGCGATTAATGAAGATGATCGAATTTCCTTGCGTCCAACTGACACTGTAATCTTAGCATCACCAGCAGTGCCACATACCGAAGTTGAAGCAGCAGCAATGGAAAATGAACTATACAAAGAAGGTTGTCATGTCATTAGTTTTGACCACCGCAAA
The DNA here is from genome assembly GCA_964479585.1 of uncultured Erysipelothrix sp. Classification (GTDB taxonomy): domain Bacteria; phylum Bacillota_I; class Bacilli_A; order Erysipelotrichales; family Erysipelotrichaceae; genus UBA6182. The sequence goes on along the minus strand of CAYZMP010000021.1, from coordinate 27,548 downwards.
ACACTATCCATGCATGGTTCAAAAGAAGACATTAAAATGCTTATTAACTTGTTTAAGCCAGAATATTACATACCGGTCAAAGGACAATATCGTCACCTTGTTAATAATGCTAACTTAGCATTTGATAATGGCATTAAAGCACAAAATATTATAGTGCTTGATAATGGTATGATTGCGACATTTGAAGATGGCAAATACACACGAGCACACACTAATCTCGATTTTGAAGAAATCTTAATTGATGGTATGGAAAGCTTGGACATTGGTGGTCGAGTATTAAAAGATCGTGAATTTTTAGCATCTGATGGAGCAATGATTGTTGGTTTAGTTTTAGACTTTAAAACGAAAGACATTATTGGTGGACCAGATGTTCAATCTCGTGGTGTTATCTACTTAAAAGATGCCGATCATATTGTTAAAACGGTTGCTAACATCATGGAAGAAACTGTCGAAACGATGGTGAAAGAGAATCGATACGATAACAACAGTGCTCGCATGGAAGCAAAAGATAAAATATCGAAGTATGTGTATAAATCGACAAGCAAACGCCCAATGGTGTTGCCTGTCATTATTGAAATAAACAATTAAGGAAGTTTATGGCTAGAAAAAAATCAAAGAAAACACTACAACAAGAAATAGTGATGGTTGCCTATGCTCTTATTGTCATGATGCTTGTTATCATTGCACAATTTAGATTGGGTATTTTAGGTGTGTTTTTACACCGTATCTTTTTAGTGCTTTTTGGTAGTTATCCTATCTTTGTGTATGCACTATTGTTTATCGTCGCTTTAGGAATGCTTTTTAAAAAGCAACTTGTGTTTCCTAAAGGAAAAATAACGATTGGATTAATATTAGCGCTAGTGGCTTTGTATTTGTATCTTGCTTTAGCAAGCACAACCATAGAAAGTGGTTTTAGTTACTTAACAAACTACTTATCACGTGCACTGCTGATCTTTAATGAATCCTTGCCAGCACAGGCTGGAATCTTTGGGGCGATATTGTATGGTGTTGTAAGTTCACTTGTAGCAAGGGAAGGAACGTGGGTTGTATTAGTGACGATTACGATTTTTTCGCTGTACTTGCTTGTTGGACCGATTATTTTCCCATCCTTCACCTTTAAAATGCCAAGTTTGTTTAAAAAAGATAAAGTTAAGAAAAAAGATAAACCAATCAAAGACAAACAACTGGATTTATTTGAAACTCCTTCAGCACAATCGATGGATGAAGCAATTGCAAAAAGTGAAGCCAAAAAATCAGTGTTTATTGATAGTGATAGTGTGACAAACAAAACACCAGTTAAACAAGCGGTTGTTAGTGAAAGTAAAACGACATCTGCCGCTACCATTGATGTCATTAAAAGCTATACATTGCCATCTTTAAGTTTGTTGGATGCCTTTAAATCTAAAAAAGGTAGCAGCATCAACAATACCGTTGCCCAACGTAAAGGAAAACAACTCATTGAACTGTTGGAGCAATTTCAAATTCACGCCGAGCTAATTACTTATCACATTGGACCATCGGTGACAAAATTTGAAATTCGTCCTGACTCCAATGTAAAAATATCAAAAATTGCTAGTTTATCCGATAACATAAAAATGAGTTTGCAAGCAAAAGATATTCGTATTGAAGCACCGATACCTGGTCGTAATGCAGTCGGTGTTGAAATACCAAATGTTGAAATGACACCGGTACGTTTGCTTGAAATTATGGAGAGCATACCAAGTGAAAAAGCCGATCGTAAGCTATTGTTTGCCTTAGGTAAAAATCTAATGGGGCAAGCTATTTATGGTGAACTTGATAAAATGCCACATTTACTAATTGCTGGAGCAACCGGAAGTGGTAAAAGTGTCGCGGTAAACGCCATTATTACGACGCTATTACTTAGAAGCACACCAAGTGAAGTTAAAATGCTTTTAATTGATCCTAAAAAGGTAGAATTTACTGCTTATCATGATATCCCTCATCTGATTGCACCTGTTGTTTCTGATGCATCTACAGCCGCTAAAGCATTAAAGACAGTTGTTAGTACGATGGAAAATCGCTACGATGTGTTTGCAAAAGTAGGTGTCCGTAACATTAGCGCCTACAATGAAAAAGTATTAGCGTATCCTCAAGAGCATTTATCAATTATGCCAAAAATTGTTGTCATCATTGATGAGCTTGCGGATTTAATGATTGTTGCTGGAAAAGAAGTAGAAGCTTCAATTCAACGAATCACACAGCTTGCACGAGCTGCTGGTATCCATTTGATTGTCGCCACTCAACGGCCATCCACGGATGTTATTACGGGTATTATTAAAGCAAACATTCCTTCTCGTATTGCTTTTGCGGTATCAAGCAACGTCGATTCACGAACCATCTTAGATGTTGGTGGAGCTGAAAAACTACTTGGGTCAGGGGATATGTTGTATGTGCCTATTGGTGAACCTAATCCGATTCGAATTCAAGGTGTGTTTGTCAGTGATGATGAAGTGAAAAAAGTAGCACAAGCAGCCATTGGACAAGGTAAACCACAATATGAAGATGCGTTTATGGACTTAGATGGTGTAGAGTCTAATAATGGTTTTGTCTTAGCTAGTGATGATCCTCTGTATGAAGATATAAAAGACTTTGTGATATCCAATCAAAAAGCATCGACATCGATGATTCAACGACGCTTCTCCTTAGGTTATAATCGCGCTGCGCGCATGATGGATTCACTCGAAATGGAAGAAATTATTGGTCCACCACAAGGTTCAAAACCTAGAGAAGTACTTGTCAGTAAAGATGATCAATAAACCGACAAAACATCGTCGGTTTTCTTTTTGTGACAAAAATTAGCTATATTTATGCAATCGCTTACGACTTTTAAGGACAACTTATTGATTATTACGTAACTTTGTACTACAATAATAACTAGCAGATAAACTGCAATGGAGGAAGATTTACATGAAAAAATTATTAATCTTACTTGTCGCGTTAATGGCATTGACGATTAGTGCATGTGCACCTTCATCAGACAACGGTGCGGACGATCCTAGAGATCGTACATATGAACTAGCACTGATTACTGATGTTGGTACTATTGATGACAAATCCTTTAACCAAGGTGCTTGGGAAGGGTTAAGAGACTATGCGGAGGATAATGATATTACTTACAAATATTATGCTCCTGCAGCACAAGACACTCAACAGTACATTAACTCGATCACGTTAGCTGTAGAAGCTGGCGCGAAAGTTATTGTTACTCCTGGATTCTTGTTTGAGCCTGCAATATTCCAAGCTCAAGATTTGTTCCCAGAAGTAAAATTTGTTCTTCTTGATGGTTTCCCACAAGATGGAACATACACAGAATTTAGAATTGAAGACAATGTTCATTCCATTTTCTATGCTGAAGACCAAGCTGGATTCTTAGCTGGTTATGCAGCAGTAATGGATGGATATCGTAGCCTAGGATTTATGGGTGGTATGGCAGTACCTGCTGTTGTACGTTTCGGTTATGGATTTGTTCAAGGTGCAGAATATGCTGCAGCTAAACTAGAAGAAAATGTAACCATTCAATACACATACTTAGGCGACTTTGAACCAACTCCTGGTCACCAAACACGCGCTGCTGCATGGTTTGATTCAGGTGTAGAAGTTATCTTTGCTGCAGCTGGTGGTGCTGGTAACTCAGTAATGGCAGCCGCAGAAGCTAATGATGGAAAAGTTATCGGTGTTGACGTTGATCAACGCGATGAATCAGCAACTGTTATTACATCTGCTTTAAAAGGATTAGGAACTTCTGTATACATGGCATTGGAAGATTACTATGCTGACGCATTTAAAGGTGGAGAATCAGTAACTCTTGATGTAACAGTTGATGGTGTTGGTTTACCTGAAGACTTCTCACGTTTTAGCACATTCACAAAAGCTGATTATGATGCAATCTTTGCTGCACTTGTTGCAGATACAGATGGTATCCGCACTGGAATGTTAAAAGACGAAGATGTTGAATCTGCTTCTGAAATTCCAACAGAATTTGTAACAGTAACAGTTACAGACTAAGAAAACCCACAAAAGACTGGCTAAGCCGGTCTTTTTTTTATGGGCATTATTTGTTTCACTTGTTTGTTTTTTCATGTATAATTAGTTCAATAAAGGTGGAGAGTGACTATGGAATATGTAATTGAAATGATTGATATTACCAAACAATTTCCAGGTGTCTTAGCAAATGACCACGTTTCTTTACAAGTAAAAAAGGGTGAAATTCACGCTTTACTTGGAGAAAATGGAGCAGGGAAATCAACTTTAATGAGTATCCTTTTTGGATTATACACACCAGATAAAGGGACCATTAAAATCAAAGGTGAATCACACAACATTCACAACCCTAATGATGCTAATGCTCTAGGGATTGGAATGGTGCACCAACATTTTAAGTTGGTGGAAACATTTACTGTCTTAGAAAACATTGTTTTAGGGGTAGAGGATGTTGATAAAGGCATGTTAAAACTATCCAATGCACGAAAACGTATTGTGGAGTTAAGTGAACAATACAACTTACGTGTAGATCCTGATGCGTATATTTACGACATCAGTGTTGGACAACAACAACGTGTTGAAATATTGAAAATGCTTTATCGCAACAACGATATTTTAATCTTTGATGAACCAACAGCCGTATTAACACCACAAGAAATTGATGAACTTATGAAAATCATGAAGCGATTAATTTCAGAAGGTAAGTCCATTGTGTTTATTACCCACAAGTTAAATGAAATTAAAGCAGTTGCTGATCGTGTAACAGTGCTGCGTCGGGGACAATACATAGGAACTGAAAATGTCGCGGATGTATCTAAAGAAGAAATGTCAGAGATGATGGTAGGACGTAAGGTTGATTTCACCATTGAAAAAGAACCTTCAAAACCAAGTGATGTTATTTTATCTGTGCGTAACTTAACAGTTGCAAGCAAACATGGTTCTAAACCAGCCGTAAACAATATCAGCTTTGATGTAAAAGCAGGGGAAATTTTATGTTTAGCAGGCATTGAAGGAAATGGTCAATCGGAACTTATTTATGCGATTTCAGGAATGATTCCAATTGAATCAGGAAGCATTGTGCTTAATGGTGAAGAAATGGCGAATAAAAATGTGTTTGCTCGCTATCAATCTAATTTAGCCCACATACCAGAAGATCGACATAAACACGGTTTAGTGTTGGATTTTGATTTATCGGAAAACTTAGTATTACAAACATACCATAAAAAAGACTTTCAAAAAAATGGTTTTATTAAGTTTAAAAACCGACTTAATCATGCAAATCGTTTAATTGAACAGTATGACATTCGTGCAGGTAGAAATGCTAAAACAAACACGCGTTCTATGTCAGGTGGTAACCAACAAAAAGCAATTGTAGCAAGAGAACTTGATCGTGATCCTGATATTGTTTTAGCGGTTACACCAACTCGTGGTTTAGATGTAGGTGCCATTGAATACATTCATAAACAACTTATTGCACAACGAGACTTAAATAAAGCAGTACTGCTTATATCCTTAGAATTAAATGAAGTGTTAGAAGTTAGTGATCGTATTTTAGTTATATATGAAGGGGAGTTAGTTGGAGAAGTTGATCCAGCACAAGTCACCCAACAAGAACTTGGACTATACATGTCTGGTTCAAAACGTGAGGAGGTAACAATCGATGCATAAACTGTTACAAAGCGATGGCTTTAAATCCATTGCATCTTCACTGATTGCGATCTTAGCGGGATTAATTATAGGTTATATTATTTTATACGTCACCAATCCATACGATGCGTATTATGGGTTTATGACTGTCATACGTGGAGGCTTTAATAGTATCCCTCGTGGTATCGGTAGTGTATTATATACTGCTACACCGATAATTTTAACGGGGTTATCCGTTGGCTTTGCATTTAAAACTGGACTATTTAATATTGGTGCTAGTGGTCAATTTATTGTTGGTGGTTTTGTGGCTATATACATTGGTGTACACTGGACTTTCTTACCAACATCGATTTTATGGATTGTTGCCTTGATTGGTTCCTTTATTGCAGGAAGTTTATGGGCAGCGATTATTGGTTTATTAAAGGCATTTCGTAATGTCAATGAAGTTATTACGTCCATCATGTTAAATTACATTGGTGTGTTTATGGTTAACTTCTTTGTCGTACGGACAACCTATGATAGCTTACGTAATCAATCCATCACTCCTTCTTTAGCAACTGTACCTAAGTGGGGATTTGATACACTATTACCAAATTCAGGTGCTAATGGTGGGATTTTAATTGCCATTGTGGTTGCGATTATTGTGTACATTATTATTGATCGTACAACCTTTGGTTTTGAATTAAAAGCAGTAGGATTTAATCGTGATGCGGCAAAATATGCAGGAATCAATGAAAAAAGAAACATCGTGTTATCCATGATGATTGCTGGAGCACTTGCAGGACTTGCTGGTGGTTTAGTGTACTTATCCGGTACCGGTGTTCATATTGAAGTACTTGATCGGATTCCAATGGAAGGATTTAATGGAATACCTGTCGCTTTATTGGCAAACTCACATCCTTTAGCCATTGTCTTTAGTGGGCTGTTTATTGCACACTTAAACATCGGTGGATTTTATATGCAACGTTTTGATTTTGTACCTGAAGTAATCGATATGATGGTAGCGATTATCATCTACTTTTCCGCCTTTGCTTTAGCCTTTAAAGGTGTCTTTGAGAAAATTGCTCGTAAAATGAAAGGAGACAAAGCATGAGTACCTTATACTTTTTAACCCAACAAACCATGTTTTACTCCATTCCACTACTTGTTGTAGCCTTAGGAGGCATGTTTTCTGAACGTAGTGGTGTAATTAACATTGCGTTGGATGGTATTATGATTGTCGGTGCTTTTGTTGGTTTGTTCTTTATGAATCGCATGCAAGCAACGATGAGTGGTCAAGGCTTGTTGTTGTTATCACTATTAGTAGCTGGAGGCACGGGAGTTATTTTATCGCTCTTTCACGCATACGCTTCCATTTATCATAACGCCAATCAAGTTATTAGTGGTACTGCACTAAACTTGTTTGCGCCAGCCTTTGCTATCTTTACTGCAAGAATGGCGATTGGTGTTCAACAAGTAACGTTTATTAATCAATACCGTATTGCGCAAGTACCAATCTTGTCACAAATTCCAATACTTGGTCGTATGTTTTTTACAAACACATACATTACAACCTACATTGGGATCCTTATTCTAGGTATTTCAGCGTTCTTCTTATTGAAAACTCGTTTTGGCTTACGCTTACGTGCTTGTGGTGAACATCCTCAAGCTGCAGATTCTGCCGGTGTTAAAGTACGCCGCATGCGTTTAGCGGGAGTTATGATTTCTGGTTTATTAGCAGGAATGGGTGGCCTTATCTTAATGGTTCCCGTCACAACAGCGTTTAATGGAACCGTTAGTGGTTTTGGATTTCTAGCCTTAGCTGTACTCATATTTGGGCAATGGAAACCAAGTCGTATTTTAATGGCTGCATTCTTCTTTGGTTTAATGCAAACCATCGCCGCAGCTTATACAGGCATTCCTTTCTTAGCCAATTTAGGCATCCCTAGCAACGTATTTAAGTCCATACCATATCTTACAACCATTATCGTTTTAGCCTTTACATCCGGCCGTTCTGCCGCTCCTAAAGCTGCAGGGGAGCCATATGATCCTGGTAAACGATAAAACACAAGAAAAACAATCATTAAGCAACAATCCCAGAGTGAATCACTCTGGGATTGTTTTATGTTTATTGTTGAGTTATTTTTGCTTGTTGGTGAGAATCAATGAGTTGTTTCCTTAAGTTATAAAGGTTTAATGATAAATCAACATAGTATTTATGAGGAAACGATAGTCGTTTCATTTCATCGTATAAGCTTTCAATTTCAGAGGCACAATATTCTCTTGTTTGTTGCAGTGTTGGAATTTTATACACACATGTACCATGTGTAAATATCGGAACTAACATTTCTCGAATGGTGTAATTGCTTATTTTCTTTTGTTTCCAAGTAGCGTTAGGATCAAAAAGCAAAAAGGAATCCGTAGGTACTATCTCATCATTTAAAAACAAGCAATCCGCAAGTGCTTTGTTTGTCTCTTTATCATAAAAGCGAACAACTTTTTTACAACCTGGGTTTGTAATTTTTTCAATGTTGTCACTAATTTTAATTTTCGCGACCATATGCTCATTTTGTTGGTAAGCAACGAGTTTATACACACCACTAATAACTGGATCTGCTTTGGATGTAATTAAGCTTTCACCAATACCAAAACCATCAATTGCGGCATTTTGATTTAGAAGCTCTTGAATCAGTGTTTCATCAAGTGAATTACTTGCAATAATCTTAGTGGAAGTTAAACCTGCTTCATCTAACATTTTCCGTGCTTTTTTTGATAAGTAAGCTAAATCACCAGAATCAAGACGGATTGCTTTTAATGAGTAACCATTGGGTATTAAATATTCTTTTGCGACTTTAATGGCATTTGGGACACCAGAGCGTAAAGTGTCATAAGTATCCACTAGCAACACACTATTGGTCGGGTTAATTTTACAATATTCTAAAAAGGCAGTGTACTCATCTTCAAAGAGCTGGATAAAGGAGTGAGCAATGGTACCTGTGACAGGAATATCATACAATTGCCCAGCCTGCGTGTTAGAAGTAGAATCAAAACCAGCAATAAAAGAAGCACGAGCACCAAGAACACCAGCATCAAATCCATGTGCACGTCGTGCACCAAACTCCATCAACGTCTTATTAAAAGCAACATTTTTAATACGGCTTGCTTTAGTTGTGACTAAAGTAGGGTAATTAAGTGAAGCCAACAGCAATGTTTCCATCAGTTGTGCTTCAATAATATTGCCATGAATGGTTACAAGTGGTTCATTGGCAAAACAAACAGACCCTTCAGGCATCGCTTGTATATCTAAAGACAACGTTAACGTAGCAAGATACTCTAAAAAGTCATCATCAAAATAACCCGTTGATGATAAGTAATCAATGTGGGTTTTCTCAAAACTAAAGTTTTTAACAAGTTCAATAAACTGATGCAAGCCATTAAACACCATGTAGCCACCAGATTGTGGAATTTTTCGCACAAACATATCAAAGGTTGCTTTATGGTGATGTTGGTTCGCTTTAAAGTAAGATTGAGCCATCGTTAACTCATAAAAATCGATGTATAAAGGTAAATTAGAGGTTGTCGAATGTAACATAATCGTTTACTTTTACTCCTAACTGGGCCATTAAAGTGTAGGCCATGTGATTAAAGGTTTCTCTTGGATGATCATCAGTGTGATAGGTTTCACTTGTATCTTTACTTACAACAACATGACTATCAACGTTGTGTTGGTGTAAATACGCTTGCAGTGTACTTGCAAAGTTAAGCACACATATGTCCGTTACACAACCAACAACAACATAGTTTGTATAAAAAGGTTGATCATCAAACCACTCTTTAAATGCAGGTGATAAAAATCCATTAACACTGTTTTTCTCACACAATACCATCGAAGATGAATAAGGCTTAAACTCATCGATTAATTCACTTTCTTGATCACCTTTGATGCAATGGGGTAAAAATACATCAAATTCACCACAGTCAAGATCATGAGCATCACAAAGGGCGATGATTGGATAATCTTTTTGTTTAAAATCCTTGATAATTTGTTCAATAGGTTCGATAATTAGACGGATAGCAGGATCAGCCAAAGGACCTTCTTTGACAAACCCATTAATCATGTCTATGATTATTAAACACGAGAAAGAAGAGATTGGTTTCATAGTAATACCTCACTAACTGATTCAATTATAACAAATTCACAAGGAGTATGGATAAAAAATGGTTAAACAAACACAAGCGAACGAAAACTTTGTTTTTAAAGCTACCGACAAATTTAAAGATATTACCATAGTACTACGACGCATGTTTTCAATTAGTAAGCAAAACACAACGCTTGCAGCACTGCTTATGTACATGTTAGAAGATCGAAATGAAAAATACCCAACTAAAAAAGAAATGTTGTCCATTAAAGATCATTTGTATGGCACGACTTTTTCTAGTGGTGTAGTTGGTTATGGTAAAAACATGGTTTTGCAAATCGCAAGTAAAGTAATGGATCCGCAGTTTGCGGATGATAGCAAGCTTTTAGAAAAACATAGTGAATGGTTTGTCAATATGACACACTATCCACTGCTAAATCAAGAGACTTTTTTAGAAGCCAAAGCACAAGTACGATCATCGCTTATTCGTGATCTAGATCAACCAAGCAAACTTGCACAAATAAAAGCATTTGAAGCACTAGGTGAAGATAGTGTGATTGCGATTAACTTAGATGGTGACTTAAACACATTAGAAGAAACAACACTTCAAGATGTGCAGAAGTTTTTTAAAGATGTCTATTTACAAGCTCACACTTCAGTGTATGTTATCGGTAATATTACTAAAGAAGATGCAAAAGCACTTTATTATGATACTTTAAACATTAAAGAGCATTTTTATCCTTTTGAATGTGAAGCTCTTGCTAAAGAAAAAATAGAAGATGTAGTTGAAAGTAAAGACACCACACAAACACAACTTATTAAACTACTTAAAACAAACGTTAGCATGGACCACCCACTTTATTTAGCCAATCGTCTTGCGGTTGCGGTATTAGGTCAACTACCAACGTCGTATTTGTTTGTCGAAATTAGAGAAAAAAGAAGTTTATGTTATTCGATTTATTCGCAATACATTGCATTTGATGGGCTATGTTTAATTAAAACTGGTATTGATACAAGCAATATTGATGAAGTTAAAGAGCTAATTAATCAACAAGTTGGGGCACTATTAGACATTGATGAAGATTTACTTAATCAAGCAAAAACGATGATTATCAATGCGATAAAAAACGCCGAAGATGAATTATTAAGTTATGTAAATTTGCATTATAGTTATGCCTTAATTCAACAACCTTTTTCAAGTGAACAACTAATTAAAGACATTCAACAAGTAAGCAAGCTTGATGTTGTCCAAGCAGTATCACTGTGGGAAGAGTTACTTACCTATGTATTAAAAGGAGAGCAAGCATGAACATCATTGACAACCCATACAATGAAAAGATAGTGGAATTTACGACACAATCCAACATGAGAGTCATCGTTGTGTCAAAAAAGTCGTTTGTCAATCAAGCGGTTGGTATTGGGACTGCTTTTGGTGGATTAACAACGAGTGTGCTTCTTAATCAACAAGAAAAACATTTACAACCAGGACTAGCTCACTTTTTAGAACATCAGCTTTTTGAAAGTGAACTCGGTAACATCATGGGGGAGTTTACAAAATGTGGTGCCAACGTAAATGCGTTTACTTCTTATCATGAAACAGTGTATTACTTTTCAACGACAAACCCACTTAAAAAACCAATGACCTTGTTAATGGATATGGTAAATGACGTATCGATTAGTGAAGCATCCACGCAAAAAGAAAAAGGGATTATCTTACAAGAGTTATCCATGTATGATCAAATGCCAGAAGCGATGTTATTAAAGCAAACCTTTGCGAATTTATATCGTGAGCATCCAATGAAAAACGACATTGGAGGATCAAAGGAAAGTGTTCAAAACATTACGCATGATGATTTAATACAAGCGTATAATTTGTTTTATCACCCAAGTCAACTAACCATGGTAATCGTGTCTTTTGAAGATGTGAATGTGATTAAGCAGTGGATAGAAAATCATCCACTTGCAAGCAAAAACACACAAAAGATGGACATTAAACCAATGGTTGTTAATGAAACCTTTGATCATTTACCACAAAGCTTCAGCATGAACATGGATGTTAGTCAAAATAAAGTAACGGTCGCTTTACCAATAACATCTTTTGCTTCCACATCAAAAGCACGATTAAAACAACAATGGGCTATTAAAGTATTATTAGAGAGTCATTTTAGTGAGATAAACGATGATTATCAACAATGGATGGACCAAGGAATTATTAACGAGTTGTTTGATTATGATGTGGATATTGAGCAAGATTATGGGCATGTGTTGTTTTTATTTGAAAACATCAAAAAAGAAGAAGCCAATAATTTTGTCTTAGAACAACTTCAAAAACTAACAGTGAACAAACAAGCGTTTGAACAAATGAAACGTCGTTGGATCTTTTCTAGTTTGCGTGTGTTTAATCGCCCAAGCTCCATCATGACACAGCTACTTCACTACTCATTAAAGAATGATTCATACTTTGATGTTATTGATGCGATTGAATCATTAACTCTAGAAGATTTACAACAAGCCAAAGACAACCTTGAAACATTAACAAGTGTTGTTGAAGTTACAAAAAAGAACTAACTTGATTAAAACAAAGTATTAATCAAAGTAAAGCCTGTGAAAAGTGTCTAAACGGACACTTTTTTTCATTTGAAACCTTTTAAAAAGAGTTCATAATAGGGGATACATTAAAGGAGAAAAAACAATGTTAAATCAAATCGTGTTGGTAGGAAAAGTAGTGGAGCTTCCAGAAATAAGAGAAACAGCATCTGGAAACAAAGTTGCAAACTTGTTGCTGGAAGTCGATCGTAATTATCGAAATGTACATGGTGAGTTTGATAAAGACTTAATTATGTGCACACTATGGCGTGGGGTTGCAGAAAGTGCTAGCACTGTATGCAAGATTGGTTCTTTAGTTGGTGTTAAAGGTCGATTACAAGCCAATAGCTTTGATACAAAAGACAACCGACCCTTTTATTACTGTGAAGTAGTGGCAGAAAAAGTATCATTTTTAGAAAGTCAATCCTCTTAAAGAGAAGTAGTGAACCTTCACTACTTTTTTATTGACATCCACAGGTTGTGTTTTACAATAGTTTTAAAGGAGTGCACTTATGGACAACGTATTGCAACTAATTATGAAGCATCCGCAAATGTCATTAGAAGATATTGCGAGCATGATGGGACTAACTTTCAATGAAGTACAAGATATTATAAATGAGTATCAACAAAAAAAGATTATTCGTGGTTATCGGCCTATTATTGATACTACCATGTGTGATCATCCGTATGTTTCTGCCTTAATTGAAGTAAAAACAAACCCTAAAAAAGATGTCGGATTTGATGAGATTATTCAAGTGGTTAGTCATTATCCTGAAGTGGAGAGCGTGTATTTAATGGCAGGTGAGTATGATTTAGCGGTGTTTGTTTTAGCTGAGTCAATGATGGATATTGCCAACTTTGTTTCTTCAAGACTTGCTACACTCGATGGTGTGATGTCGACATCCACTCGCTTTGTACTAAAAAAATACAAAGAGCTTGGCATTCACTTTCAACAACAAACAGACAATCGTGAGAAAATGAGCGTATGAATGAGTATGTAAAACGCATAGATAAAGAAGGTATTCGTAAGTTTTTTAAGATGGCGTTAGAATATGACGATGTACTATCTTTAACCATTGGAGAACCTGATTTTTCGACACCGTTTCATATCCGTGAAGTAGCCATGCACGCCCTTCAACAAGGAAAAACATGGTATGCTCCAGTGGAAGGATTTTCGGCACTCAAAGTTGAAATCGCATCGTTCTATAAACGAAAGTACAACATAGACTATGATCCTGAAAAAGAAGTGTTAGTTACTGTTGGAGCTAGTGAAGCACTTGATTTAGCGTTTCGCAGTTACGTCAACAAAGACGATGAAGTGCTTGTCTTTCAACCTGCGTTTGTGTCGTATGAACCATTAGCACAGCTTACAGGAGCAAAAGTCATTGCCGTTGAAACAACAGCAAACGATAATTTTATCATTACACCACAACTACTTTCACAGCATCTAACATCCAAAACAAAAGCCATTATTTTATCGTATCCAAACAACCCAACCGGTGCGACCATGAATTATCAAGAGTATGAAGCACTTGTCCCACTTTTAGAGAACTTTGAAGGCATCATAATCTCTGATGAAATATACAGTGAACTAACTTATGATCATAAGCATGCTTCATTGGCTCATTTTAAGAGCATCAAACATAAAGTAATAGTTATTAATGGTTTTTCAAAAGCATACGCAATGACAGGATGGCGTCTAGGTTATGTGTGTGCACACGCATCATTATTAGAACCTATGGTTCGTATTCATCAATACTCCTTAATGTGTGCTTCTAGTGTAAGTCAATTTGCAGGTGTTGAAGCATTAAAAAATGGCGATGAAAACATTGCCATGATGAAACAAGAATATTTACATCGACAAGGGTATGTGGTATCAAAAATCAAAAGCATAGGTCTTGATGTTATAAAACCTCGTGGTGCTTTTTATGTGTTTGTCGATATTCGCTCAACAAGTCTTAGTAGTGAGGAGTTTGCCAATCAACTTTTAGAACAACAACATGTCGCAATCATACCAGGGGTTGCTTTTGGAAAAGGTGGAGAAGGATTTGTACGAATTTCATACTCTTATAGTTTGCCTCACTTAAAAACAGCACTTGAAAAAATACATGACTTTGTAAAGTCACTTTAAACCATCGTAGAGATGGTTTCTTTTTTTAAGAAGCGCTGTTTATCGTTTGTTAATGACGCATTGTGTTGTATAATATTCACAAGGTGATACATATGAAACAATATTTAGATTTGATTGATCATGTTTTGCATCATGGTCAACCAAGACAAGATCGTACCCAAACAGGGACAATAGGAACATTTGGCTATCAAATGCGTTTTGATTTACGACAAGGGTTTCCAATGTTAACAACAAAGAAAGTTCATTTTAAGTCAGTCTTAGTTGAACTACTTTGGTTTTTAAAAGGGGATACTAACATAAAATACTTAGTCGATAACAACGTTCGCATTTGGAATGAATGGCCATACAAAGATTATCAAAAGCATCCTGATTATCAACAAGAATCACTCGCTGAGTTTGTAGAGAAAATAAAAACAGACGAAGAGTTTGCAAAAAAACACGGAGATTTAGGACCGGTGTATGGCAAACAGTGGCGTGATTTTAATGGTGTAGATCAACTTAAAAAAATCATCACTTCCATACAAGAAAACCCAACTTCAAGAAGACACATTATTAGTGCATGGAATCCAGCAGAAGTGGATGACATGGCACTTCCTCCATGTCATACGCTTATGCAGTTTTATGTAGGAAATGACAACACGTTATCACTACAACTTTATCAACGTAGTGCCGATGTGTTTTTAGGTGTTCCATTTAATATAGCATCGTATGCGCTACTACTTATGATTGTGGCGGATGTGTGTCAACTACAAGCAAGAGAATTTGTACACACTTTTGGAGATGTTCATATTTACAATGATCACATAAAACAAGTAAACATACAACGTAGTCGAACCTTAAAAGGATTACCAACATTACGTATCGTCAATCATCATCAAAACATTGAAGAGTATGATATCGATGATTTTGTGTTAGACAATTATGATCCACATCCACACATTGCCGGTAAGGTAAGTGTGTAATGATAACGTTAATTGCGGCAGTTAATCACAACATGTTGTTAGGCAAAGACAACAACATGCCATGGCATGTAAAGGAAGATTTGCAGTTTTTTAAACAACAAACGTTGCACAAACATGTATTAATGGGAAGAAAGACATTTGAGTCACTACCAAGTGTACTAAAAGATCGAACTATCTACCTTTTAACAACCAACAAAGACTACCAAGTAGTCGCAAGCAATGTTCATCTTGTTTTTGATATTGATCAACTAATTGATCGATTTAAACAATCTGAAGATACACTTATGGTTGCAGGTGGTGGTGAAATATACAAACAAATGATGCCACATGCACAAACAATTTTATTAAGTCGAATTAATGATTATCAACATGGGGATGTTTATTTTCCAACCATTGATTTAGCGGTATTTAAAAAAATAAAAACTATAGAGTTTGAGCAATTTAGTGTAGAGGAGTATCAGCGGTATGTTTAAAAAAATGATGGTGAGTATAAAATGTTTCTTTTTTGCAATACCGATGTTTTTTTCAAGCTTACACGCTAAAAAGCAACCTTATGAAGTTGTGTATGAGACAGCACGACTGTGGACTTTGATGTTTTTAAAATTTGCGAAAGTAAAGATTAAAATTCATCATAAAAACTATGTTCCTTTAAAAGATGGTGTGTTGTTTGTGGTGTTAAGTAAAAGTAGCATCGATCAAGAAATATGTTTATCTAGTTTTGCGGCTCCAGCGACCTTTGTATTATCAGAAGATAAACGGTTGTTTCTTATTTCAAAATCATGGCAAAACACCTTAAAGAGTGTTGTTACACCGAAAATCATTGATGAAAGACACTTTAAAAACAACCATAATGTTGTAGCGATCATCGACCAATACGACAAATTAAATGACACATTGCTTGAGTATGTCATGAAATATGACTACCCCATTGTACTTGTCGATATTGAAAATGCTCAACATGCCTTAGATGAAAAAGTACAAAAACGAGTAATAGTGAATGTTAATTTTAATATTCCCATTGTAAGTGAAGAATACGATGGCTTATCCATCAAACAATGCAAGCATGCATTAATTGAAAGAAAAGAGGGAAATGTATATGAACATGATTGAAATTATTGCAAAAAAAAGAGACAAAAAAGAACTCACAAAACAAGAAATTGAGTTTTGGATAAATGAAATGGTGCAAAAGAACATTCCTGATTATCAAAGCAGTGCGCTACTTATGGCGATTGTCTTAAATGGTCTTAATGATCTTGAGACGTCGTATTTAACCAACGCAATGAAAGACAGTGGTGATGTGATTGATTTATCCAACATTGAAGGTAAAACATGCGATAAACACTCCACGGGTGGTGTGGGTGATAAGACTAGTTTAGTATTAACACCACTCGTTGCGGCATGTGGTGGCAAAGTAGCTAAAATGAGTGGTAAAGGGCTTGGTCATACAGGTGGAACCATTGATAAATTAGCCTCCATTCCTAATTTTTCTACTTCATTAACCAACCAAGAGTTTATTGATCAAGTCAACACCATTAATTGTGCCATTATTGAACAAACCCAAAATTTAGTACCAGCTGATAAAATTCTTTATGGGCTACGCGATGTTACCGCAACGGTATCTTCAATCCCATTAATTGCTTCTTCGATTATGTCAAAAAAATTAGCATCAGGAGCAGATACGATTTTATTGGATGTTAAATATGGTGATGGTGCTTTTATGCAAAACAAAGAAGATGCTATTTTACTTGCAAAAGCAATGATTGCCATTGGTAAAAACAACAATCGTGATACTCGTGCTCTAATTAGTTCAATGGATCAACCACTTGGTTATTCTATAGGTAATGCTATTGAAGTAAAAGAAGCGATTGCGACTTTAAACAATGAAGGGCCAGAAGATTTAAGAGATTTGTGTGTTGAAGCTGCAGCGATCATGCTTGTACAATCTGAAGTGTTTGATGATGTTGATAAGGCAAAAGAAAAAGCATATGAAGCACTTACTTCAGGTGCTGCACTTGCTAAGTTAAAAGAAATGATAAAAGCACAACATGGTGATCCTAGTGTTGTGGATAATATAAAACTATTACCTAAGTCAAAAGAACGCTCAGCACTGTTAGCCAAAAAATCAGGATACATCAGTAAAATTCACACACAACAACTAGGGTTATCTGCTATGGCACTAGGAGCAGGAAGAAAAACAAAAGAAGATCCTATCAATTATGGGGTAGGTTTAATTTTAACGGTTAAAGTAGGTGATTTTATTAATAAAGATGATGTCCTTTGCATGGTGTATCATGATGAACCACTTGATCAAGATTATCTAGATCATTTAAGCAGTACATTTGAAATTAAAAATGAGGCGACTGCAAGTAGTCCACTAATTGATACAGTTTTATCGTAGAACAACAAAAGCTTATGGTATAATAGCGAAGGTGATTTTATGTTTTACATAACCATCGATCAGTTCGAAGGTCCCTTAGATTTGATGCTTTATTTGATCAAGGAAAAAAAACTTGATCTTTTTGACTTGGATGTTTCAGTGCTTATTAGTCAATATCAAGCATACATTCACAGCATGAAAGAGCGTCAATTTGAAATAGCAACTGAGTATATTTCTGAATTAGCGGGTCTTATTGAATACAAATCAAAAAAGCTTATACCTACTGCGAAAGTAGAGTTTGATAGTGAACAACAAGAACAACCCATGGATATTGTGGATCGCTTATTAGCTTATGAACAAGCAAAGAAGATATCGCTTCAACTAAAAGAGCGATATGAGAAACGGATGCAACTATTATCAAAACCACCTACAACCTTTGATCATCAAAAACAACAAATTAAACATCAAAGTCCACATGATTTACTAAAGGCATTTGAAAAGGTAATGGCAAGGGTACGCTTAAGTAACCCATTTGAACTAAAAACAACAAACAAAGAGCTATCGGTATCTGCGCGTGTCAATGAGTTGCGAAAAGATATATTGACGTTTTCTTCCTCATTTTTAATGGAGGAGCTCTTTAAAAAAGCAAGTGATATTCAAGAGATGATCGTAACCTTTCTAGCTATATTGGATATGATACGATTACAGGAGTTAAGTTTTACAATTGATGATGATCATGTGTATTTACAAAGGAGAGAGTATGGACAACCTAAAGACGAAAATTGAAGGACTAATCTTTGTCGCTGGGGATGAAGGTATTACCTTAGAGCAAATTGCACAAGCTACCTCACAAGAGATAATGAGTATCCAACAAGCAATCGATGATTTAAATGACCACTATCATCAGCAACATCACGCTATTATGATTCATCAATCATTAGATGTCGTAAAGTTTGTGACGATTGATGAGGTATATCCAACACTTTCTTTTTACTTACAACTCAAATCAACACGTTCTTTATCGCAATCGGCATTAGAAACATTGGCGATTATTGCGTATAAACAACCGATCACTCGCTCCCAAATCGAAGAA
This sequence comes from uncultured Erysipelothrix sp., assembly GCA_964479585.1. GTDB lineage: Bacteria > Bacillota_I > Bacilli_A > Erysipelotrichales > Erysipelotrichaceae > UBA6182. The sequence continues at coordinate 8,632 of CAYZMP010000021.1, read as the reverse complement.
ATTCGTGGAGTTAACTGTGATTTAATGATACGAAAACTACAGTCTTTAGACTTAATTGTCGAAGCAGGACGTGAAACAACTCCTGGAAGACCTATTTTATATGAGGTTACTCCAGAATTTTTAGATGTGTTTAATTTACTGGATTTAGATGAACTTCCAAAATGGGAAGAAACATCCATGAAAGAGGGAGATGAACTTTATCATGGATAAACCAATGCGCTTGCACAAGTACTTAGCAAAGGCAGGGGTTGCTTCCTTAAGAAAGTCAGAAGCACTTATTGAAGCAAAGCGAGTGAAAGTAAACAATCAAGTAATAACCACACAAGGAGTAAGCGTGACTAGTGATGATGTTGTTATGGTTGATGATCAGATCGTCACTTTAGAAGAATTTGAGTATTACATGTTGTACAAACCGAAAAACACGATAAGTTCAGTAGGCGATGATCGCAATCGAAAAGATGTTGTTTCCCTCATTAAAACAAACGCTCGTATTTTTCCTGTAGGTCGTTTAGATAAAGATACAACAGGGTTGTTGTTGTTAACAAACGATGGTGAGTTTGCCAATAAAGTCATGCATCCATCCAACAACATAAGTAAATACTACAAAGCTACGATTGCTGGTAGCATTAATTCAAAACTAATTCAACAATTAGAAAAAGGTGTTTTATTAGATGATGGTAGTTACTCTGATCCAGCTAGCATAGAGTTTGTCAAAAAAAACAAAGACAACACAACTTCGATTGGGATTTGTATCCATCAAGGAAAAAATCGGATTGTCCGTAGGATGTTTGAAGCCATTAACAAACCAATCGTCCACTTGCTTCGCTATCAAATTGGACCACTAACATTGGATGGACTGTCAGTTGGACAATATCGAGCATTAACGCAAAAAGAAATACAACAAGTGACACAATCACACAAGGGGTAGTATGCAACAATATTTCATTGATCAACACTTAGCACTTAATGAACAAGTAAAACTAAACAAAGACATTCAGTTTCATTTAAAGAATGTACTAAAAAGCAAGCCACACACGACAATTCGATTAGTCGATTTTCATGGGAATGGTTTTTTTGCGCAAGTTGATCAAAACATTGAAAATGCTTTACTAACTAAACCGATTACTAAGAAAAGTGATATTGCCACTGATATTACTTTAATTATGTCACTTATTAAAAAAGAAAAACTAGAGCTTGTCATTGCAAAAGCGACTGAACTTGGTGTTAGTAAGATTATTTTGCTTCATGCTTCACGTTGTGTTGTTTCTTTTTCAAAAAAAGACATGGAGAAAAAACTACTACGATTTGCAACGATTGCACAAGAAGCAGCGGAAACTTCGCATCGATTAACACTACCTAAAATTATTGGACCACTAACAATTCCACAATTAAAAGATATACATAGTGATCATAAGATTTTATTGTATGAAAACACCGATCAAAGTGTGCAACTACCAAAAATGAAACACCAACAATCCGTTAGTGTCATTGTCGGTCCTGAAGGGGGCTTTACTCAAGAGGAAGTCGCTCATTTTGAACTGTTAGGATTTCAACAAGCAAGTTTAACCCATCGTGTTTTACGCTCAGAAACAGCAGCGATGATGGCGATGACGCTACTTGGAGGCTATTATGATTAAAACCATCCAACAGTTTTTAATGAAACATCATAAACAATCCTTATTAAAAGATGAGTTTGCAAAGACAAACAAACGTAAGTTAGAGGTTGTAAATAAGCATGAGTCAATCTTTGAAGTGAAAAATGAAATGGATGCCATTTTATTGGATGTCTATTACACCTCTACACAAAATAAAGAAGCACTTCAAAAAGCATTTGAACAAGCACGTAACCAAGTGTTTGATATATGGCCAAACTTAACAAATACACAGAAAAACCATTTGTTGCATGTGGAATGTGCATCTGTGTATGAGTCATTGCCGCATTTTTATCATAAAGACAGTAAAATATTCGTGGCATTTTTTGATGAGTTATACAATGCTTTGTTTGATAAACGACCCGTTGTGTTTGAACTAGATCAGTTTTTTAAGCTGTATAAATCATACGCTTCCAACATGATTGATGTAAGCTACTATGGTCACTATCCATTTTTGGCGAAGTTTAGTGAATGTCATTTAGTGCTTGTAAAAGACCAACTGATGATGTTGTATCATAAAAAGGCAAACATTTTATTTGAGGTTGATGATTTTAAAGTAACGAAACGATTTCCATTTTATAATAGTATTGTAGATGATCGTGCAATAGAAACGTTTGCTCAACATGTCATCAACAACGATGTTGAAGAAACAAAAAAGTGGTTACTAGCCAATGATGTGTTACATAAAAAAGCAATGAAAGCGACAAGCAAAAAAGCATTTTTAAAAGTTAGTGAGGTGTAAGATTGAGAACATTTGCCATTTCAACATTAGGATGCAAGGTTAATGCTGTAGAATCAGATCGATATGTGCATGCAATGAAACAAGCAAACATGAAGCAAGTTGATTTTAAAGAAAAAGCAGACACATACATCATTAACACATGCGCTGTCACAAACGCCGCAGCCGCAAAATCTCGTCAAAAAATCAAACAAGCTATTAAAAACAATCCTGATGCACATATTGTCGTGGTCGGTTGTTCATTAACGGCTGACAGTGATAACCTTGCAAAAATCAAAGAAATTGATACAATGATTTATCAAGATGATAAAGAGCATTTTGATGAAATTGTTCTTAAACGTAAATTAATGAGTGATTTATCGCACGTTAATACAGCTAAAACACGAGCCTTTTTAAAGATCCAAGATGGTTGTGAACAGTATTGTTCCTTTTGTGTTATTCCACTTGCTCGAGGAAAAGAAAAATCAGTGGACATTGATCAAATTGTGGAACATGCAAAAGCGCTAGTTGGTGCAAATCATAAAGAAATTGTCTTAACGGGGATTCATATTGGAAAGTATAAAGGTGATAAAGGAGAATCATTGTTAAGTTTACTAAAGCAATTAGTAACAATTGAAGGATTAGAGAGAATTCGCATCTCATCCATTGAAATTACTGAACTTCATGATGATTTACTACAGTTTATGTCAGTTCAACCAAAGATTGCCAAGCATCTTCATATTCCACTACAATCCGCAAATGATGAAGTACTCTACAACATGAATCGGCCTTATACAATGGATTACTTTTTTAAAAAGATAAACTTAATTCGGCAACTGATGCCTGATGTTATGATTAGTAGTGATGTCATTGCTGGATTTGTTGGGGAGACTAATGATCAATTTAACCAATCTAAGGCAAACATAGAAGCATTAGAACTTGGGTTTCTGCATGTGTTTCCATATTCTAAACGTAAAAACACAGTTGCGGCAACACTTGATGGACATGTAGAAGCAAGTGTTATTAAACAAAGAACAAAAGAACTACTGGACGTTTCAAATAGACTAAGAAAGCAAAACTTAGCCAATTACATGTTAAAAGAGGTGACAGTGCTTATTGAATCGAAAAACGAAAAAGGGTATTTTGGTTATAGTGAACATTATATACCCGTTGTTGTGATGGATGATGAATGCTTAGTTAATGAACTTGTAAAAGTACAAATAACACAAATTGCCAACAATGTGTGTTATGGTAAATTAATATAAGGGGATAGTATGTTATTAAGTGATATATTTAATCAAGCACCAGACTTAGAAGTTAAAAATTTAATGAGTGACTCACGCAAAAAAACGCAAATGGGGTTGTTTTTTTGTTTAAAAGGCATGGTTTTTGATGGTCATCGATTTGTTAATCAAGCCATTGATAATGGAGCGATTGCCGTTGTGCATAGTGATCCCATTGTTGAAAAAAAGGAAAACATCACGTATATTCAAGTTAAAGATGTTTTAAAAACACTCAATCAAGTAGCGCACACCTTTTATCAAAAGCCATCCACAAAAATGGATGTGTATGGTGTGACGGGAACCAATGGTAAAAGTACCGTTGCTTCCTTAATCCATCATTTTAATCGACAAAGTCAACGCTCAGGTTACATTGGGACTATCTCTATTGAGTTTGCGGATGAAAAACGTCCTGCTTTATTGACGACACCGGATATTATTGATTTACATCGTACCTTTTATGACATGGTTAACGCTAATGTACAATCTGTGGCCTTAGAAGTATCTTCGATTGGTCTTGATCAACATCGTGTTGATACTGTAGCCTTTGATGTCGGTGTGTTTACCAATTTAACCCACGATCATTTAGACTATCATGGAACCATGGATAATTATTTTGTTTCCAAAGCAAAATTGTTTGAACAGCTACCAAAAGAAGGGTTTGCAATTATCAACATGGATGATGATTACGCACTTAAAATGATTGATTATACAAGTGCAAATGTTGTAACCTTTGGTGTGGATAACGATGCTGATTATATGATTGAAGATATTGAACTAACACCACAATCATCATCCTTTAAGATTGTAGAAACAATATCAAACACAGAGGTAGAGGTTCATACTAATTTAGTGGCTAAGTTTAATGTTTTAAATCTTGTAGCTGCGATGTTAGCTGTTAGTAAAAAAAGAAACATAGCCCTTGAAACTCTCGCTAAGTTTACTCGTGATATTCCACAAATTGATGGCAGAATGGAAGTGTTAGAGTCTAAATGTGGTTTTACTACCATTGTGGATTTTGCCCATACTCCTGATGGGTTTATTCAATGCTTTGAATACGCCAAATCCATTACGGCTGATGATCATCGCATCATCTGTGTATTTGGTTCCGCTGGTAAACGAGACACGAAAAAACGAAGTGTCCTTGGTGAAATTGCCAATGTGTATTGCGATATGATTATTCTTACAGAAGAAGATCAACGCAATGAAGATGTCCATCAAATTTGCGATCAAATTAAAGAGGGCATTACCGATGCCAATTACATTGTTATTGAAGATCGAGCAAGTGCCATAAGTCAAGCCATCACCTTAGCCAACACTTCTGATACAGTGTTAATCTTAGGAAAAGGCGATGAAACTTATTTAGACAAAGAATTTGGAAAAGAGTATTATAAAGGTGATCATGTGGTTGCAAAAGAAGCATTGCATGACCGCTATAAAATAAAGGAGCAAGAAGAAAATGAATAAATACATTGATCACACAAACTTAAAACCTACATCATCCACACAAGACATCATTACGCTTTGTAATGAAGCAAAAGAACACCACTTTAAAAGTGTATGTGTGCATGGTAATTACGTACCATTAGCCTTTAAACAGCTTAAGGACAGCGATGTTAAAGTGTGTGCTGTTATAGGATTTCCACTAGGACAAAACAGCACAAAGACAAAAGTGTTTGAAGCGCAAGATTGCATCGCTGAAGGTGCAACTGAAATCGATATGGTCATTAACATTGCGAAAGTCATCGAACAAGATCAAGAATATGTTGTTAATGAGATTAAGCAAATCAAACAAGCGATTGGGGATAATATCTTAAAAGTTATTATTGAAACATGTTTATTAAACGATGATCAAAAAGTATTTGCGACACAGTGTGTTAAATTAGCAAAAGCAGATTTTGTGAAAACAAGCACTGGTTTTTCTACATCAGGAGCAACTTTAGAAGATGTAAAACTACTTGTAAAAACAGCGGATAAGCAAATTGAAGTCAAAGCAGCAGGTGGCGTAAAAACATACGAAGATTTAGAAGCGATGATTGCTGCTGGAGCAACACGAATTGGTACAAGTAGTGGGATTGCGCTTATTAAAGGGAAAAAAGCAGATCAAAGCTATTAATTATAGTGATAAATCACATCTGTAGGTAAAGTAGAGTTATGATACGAATTTCTAGCCAAAGAAAAGAAACAATTGCAACTTATGCAAATGCATCGGTGTTTTTATATGGAATTATCACACTGGATGATTTTGTAGATGTTTTTAATCATTATGAAACAACGAAAACTACCACTGAAGAAGCAGAACTTGCTCTTGTTCGATATGCGAAAACACATAATCATGAATATTCTCTTTTTCAAGGGTTACTTTCACATCCTGAAATTCAGCCCGATTTTGATGATTACTTAGAAGTGGTAACGTATATTCGAACAAACCAAAAAAATAAACCTCGCTATTTACCGAATCAACAAGAGTTTTTAAGATACAGTGATGGTTTTTACATTGAGCCATTAGAACCTTATCATGATTTAAAGAAATACATACTTCAGCATGAGTTTGCTGATAAAAAATTCACTGAACAAGAAATTGATGATCACACAATACTTGTGCATGAAATGGTTCAAAGAAACGAGTCACTCAAAGAGATTCTCAATGTCTTTAATCGTTTTAATTATATTTTTCAAGAAGACAACATAAAAGGATTTATTGACTGTCTTGTTCATATTACTAACAACACGCGAATATTTGAGAACAATGGTTATACACCTAGTGAGCTAGCACTGCAATCAAAAAATGATTTTCAAGCCAACGAAAGTGAATTCGTGGATTTAAAACCAGCGAGAAATAAACCGTGTCCTTGTGGTAGCAAAAAAAAATTTAAGAATTGCCATGGTAAACACCATTAAATAGTGTGCATTCACACTATTTTTTTATTAAAATGCTCATTAACCATCGCAAAGAGTTTTGTCCGTCTAGGGTAATTTTTTGACAGTTTTTTTACAATAGTAGAGATGGTTTTCTCATCGTCAATGGTGTCGTTTAATGCATCTAAATATTGAACAACTTGATTGTATATACTTACTGTTGATCCTTCACTCATCTTATTGTCAATGGCTGTTTCGATAAGTTTTTGAAATTCATTTTTAGGTAACTTTTTAAAGCTATTTATATATCTACCAATCATGTCAATATGATTATAATGAAGTATTTCTTTTTTTAGCTCCTTAATTTCTTGTTGTTGATGAAAGAACTCATACCTTGGTATTTTTCTTTTTTTCAAATATTCAATGGCAAAGGTATATACTTCAGGCCATTTCTTTTCACCAATTTTTTCTCTAAATAGTTTGTATTCAACAGAAAAATCATTTGCTTCTTCAATTTCTTGTTCAAGTTTTATTCGCTTTAAATTAACTTTATCATTTGTTTTCTTGTATAAAAACTCTAGAGCTTCAACAGCTATTTGATAAAATTGTTCTTCTTTAAAATCAAATCGTTTATTTTCTAGCAATTCTATGGACTGTTTAAGTTTATTTTGATGATGATAAATACGAGCTTGTTGAATGATAATAGCAGGAAAATCTTTAAATTTAGCTATTACATCATCAACTTCCTTTTTTTTGTTGTTTTGAAAGTAGACAACTTCAATGTATGTTTCTGCAATTTTTGGGGCTAAAATATGATGGAAAATTGTAGGGTTTTCTTCCAAATTATCATATGCAAACTTAATAATGTTGTATTTCAAATCAATAAAACGTTCATTAAGAAAACCATCGTTATACACATCAAGTAAGTATAACGATTCATATTGTAAATTGACTATCGGCATTGAAACCCATAAAAAAGCATCTTCTAAGATTTGTTCGTCATTGCTGTTGGATAAATCAATGATACGTCCAACAAGGTAATGGACATAATCAATGACAACACTATTGTAACTTTCTTTTTGAAAAGTCATCAGTACGTCAAACATTTCTTTTAATGCTAATAGAGCATGTTGCAATGATAATCTCTCAATATTTTCATCAATTTCGTCAATAAACTCAAAGAAAATTTTGTCGAAAATATGTTGATTATATCCGTAAATAAAATATCGATTTTTTATTGCTGCTTCTGCAAATTCATTGATGAGGTAGAAAAGTTGATCAAATTCCTCTTCTAAATGAAAAGAAAACCGATCAACAAATCGTTGTTTTAACTCTTCATCTAAATCGAGTTGTTCCATTAAAAAAAGTTGAGCTTCTTGAGGGGTTAATGTTTCTAAAATAGCATCAGACAATTCATTGTCTGCATCTTTCTTTTCAATTTCATCTTCAAATGCATAGTAAATAGCCGCTGCAACATGCTTACAACCAAATTGATCATGTTCAGCACAAGAGCATTGGTGCATGTCAATAATATCATCCTTTACATGAAGTAATACATTGTAAGTAGAAGATTGATCTTGTACTGATGCAATGATAAAATCATCAGAAACTTGACATTGAAGGACATGTTGGTTGTTAACTAAATCTAAACCGTCTTTTAAAGCTTGTCGCTTTATGTGATTTTTCGTTTTCATTGGTCACCTCTTTTTATATCATTATAAGCTACATAAGAAATAGATTCAAACTTTATTACATGACAATCATTTATAAAAATCTCGCTTTTTAAGCAAGTTTTCTTGCATTTTAAAGTACACTTATGTATAATAAACTTGCTTGCATCAGAGGGGAGGTTGAATATGCCAAGAATCGTACTCAAAGAGAACGAAGTTCTAGATGATGCTCTGCGTCGTTTCAAGCGTCAAGTATCACGTAACGGAACCCTAGCTGAAGCTCGCAAAAGAGAGTATTATGTGAAGCCAGGTGTTAAACGTAAGTTAAAGTCCGAAGCTGCACGTAAGGCGAAAGCCAAAAAAAAGCGTAGATAAACACTAAAAGCACAATTTGTGCTTTTCAGAGAGTTGACAAACATTCATGTTTGAAGGCTCTCTTTTTTGTTGGAAATA
>CAYZMP010000020.1:0-28178 GCA_964479585.1 uncultured Erysipelothrix sp. | reverse complement strand
CATACTTAAATTATAACAAAAAGCAGAGGCTTCTCTTTTGAGATTTCTCTGCTTTTGTTTTATTTAGGAGCTATTTATTCGTTACAGCCCCTTTTTTAATGCTTTATTGAAGTGAAAGTCTACTTGCTTTATAATCTGTGCAAGGAGCTATCATTATGAACTTTAAATCAATCGTAGAGAAACACCTAGAACAAGCAATACTACTAAGACATAAAATACATCAATTTCCTGAGTTAGGCTTTGAAGAATTTGAAACTGCCAAAACCATTATCTCTTTTTTAGAAAAACACAATATACCTTATAAAGCAAACATTGCAAAAACAGGAATCATCGCCACCATTGAAGGGGCACATGTTGGTAAGACGGTGTTGCTTCGTGCAGACATGGATGGTTTAGCCATTGATGAAGATCCATCGCATGCTCTTAAATCATTAGTAGCAAACAAAATGCATGCATGTGGACATGATGGACATACTGCAGGATTGGCGTTAGCTGGAGTTGCACTACATCACATTAAGGATAAACTTCATGGGAAAGTGTTGCTTATGTTTCAACCAGCGGAAGAAAACTTTGGTGGAGCACTTCCGATGATTCAAGAAGGAGTACTACAAAATGTAGATGCTGCTTTTGGATGTCATTTAATGGGTCATATTGTAGAAAATGAGGCACATACGATGGCTGGTGCTATGATGGCTGCACCAGATGAGTTTTCGATTACTGTCATTGGAAAAGGAGGTCATGGTGGGATGCCACACACTACGATTGATCCTATCTTAATTGGAGCACATATAATTTTAGGGCTTCAAAGTATTGTGAGTCGCTCATCTGATCCATTTGACCCCGTTGTCGTGTCCATAGGTCAAGTAAATGCAGGTAGTGCTTTTAATGTAATACCTGATACGATGAAAATAACAGGCACAGTTCGAACATTAAATGAAATAACTCGTTTAGAAGTTGAAAACAAAATTAAGCAAATCTCAACAAACATTGCATCTTCTTTTTATGCAAAAGCAGAAGTTGAATACATTCGAAAATATCCGGTGTTAGTTAATGACGAAGCTATGGTAGAACTAGCAAAACGTGCTTTTTCAAAAGTGCTATCAAAAGAAAATGTTCATGAGTTATCACAACCAATGATGGGTGGAGAAGATTTTGCGTTTATTGCAAAGGAAGTACCGAGTGCATTTGTCTTTGTGGGGATTGCAAAAGATATTGATCATCCAGTTTTCCACCATCATCCTTCTTTTGAGTGGGATGATAAAAATATTGCTGTTTTAGCGGAAGGATTAGCTCAAATCGCTTGGGATTTCTTAAACGAAACAAAATAAAGTATGTTAAAATAAAGCAAAGCACGTGTTAGAAAATGAGGAAAACATGGAAATACAACAAGATTTAAGGATAGCTGTCTTAATTGATGCTGATAATGTCCCTTATAATAATATAAAAGGCATCATTGAAGAAGTTACTCGATATGGTACGCCTGTTATTAAGCGTATATATGGTGATTGGACAAAACCAAATTTATCTGGATGGAAACCACACTTATTAGAAAATGCTATTACTCCAATTCAACAATATGGTTATACGACAGGAAAAAATGCAACGGATAGTGCAATGATCATCGATGCGATGGATATATTGTACTCACCTCAAGGTATAGAAGGTTTTTGTATTGTATCTAGTGATAGTGATTTTACTCGATTAGCCATACGTTTAAGAGAAGCAGGAAAAAAAGTGTTTGGGATTGGTGAAAAGAAAACACCATCTCCATTTATTGCGGCTTGTGATCGATTCATTTATATTGAAGTTATTGCAGCACCGGATAATGAGGAAGCTAGTAAAACACAACAAAAAATGTCAGAAAAGACAAAGAAACAACTTAGAAATATTCTACGTAGCACAATTGATGATGTTGCTGATGAGGAGGGTTGGGCGTTTTTAGGAGAAGTAGGAAACTTGCTGGTTAAAAAATATCCTGATTTTGATTCACGTAACTATGGGTTTTCAAAGATGACACCAATGATTCGTTATTTAAAAACATTTGAAATTGATGAAAGACCGACACCAAAAAGCAACATAAAACATGTCTTTATTCGCTATAAAAACGGAAATGGATAAGATTGATTATGTTTGATTCACCAATAAAGAAAATTTACATAGAATTAACTCAAACATGCAACTTAGGATGTGTGAGTTGTTTTCAGCGTAACTGGAAAGACCCAATGCTTTCAATGAACAAACAACTGTTTATTAACATAAACAATCAAATGCATAACATGCAAGCGCTGGAGCATATTGTTATTGGTGGAATTGGAGAACCAACAACCCATCCTGATTTTAATGAGTTAATGAAACAACTTCCAAAAGTTAAACGCTCGATCACAACCAATGGGTATGTTTGGAATAATCAAACCCTTCATACATTAGTGGATGAATTTGATCAGATTATTGTTTCTGTAGATGGTCTTGATGAAACATTTAAGAAAATTAGAACATTTGAGTTGGATCGTTTGCGTGAAAACTTAAAAAGACTAGTTGATTTACGTAAAGAAAAAAAACAGCTAAGACCACACCTTGTAGCACAACTAGTGTTAAGTAAGTGGAACATTGATGAAGTAGAAAAATTAATTCCCGAATTAAAGAAAATGGGGTTTATGAAACTGATTATTTCGAATTTATTACCACAAAATTTTGTGTCAAAAGATTTGATTTGCTATACTATCGATTCTAATGAAACGATGAAAGAGTATCGAAAAATCTGGTTGAATAAGGCATTATCAAATCAAATGCAAACGAAGTTTCCACATTTTGAATTAAAGACAGAAAGAAAATGTGTGTTTGTGGAGGATAGTACACTAACGATTGTGGCGGATGGCAGTATTTCACCTTGTTATCGATTTGCTCATGATACTATTGAATATGTGTTTGGACGTAGAAAAGAAGTTAGCAAGTTTTATTATGGAAATGCAAATGAAAAAAGCATAGAAGATATTTATGAGCAGAAAAACTATAAAGATCTTCGCTTTCAAAACTACGCTAATCGTTTCCCATCATGTCCAGACTGTGATTTATTAGAGTCTTGTGATTATGTTAATGATTCTTTGTGTGACTGCAATGGTCAATACCCATCATGTGCTGATTGTTTGTGGACACGTGGATTTGTGGAGTGTATTTAAATGAACAAGTTGTGGTCGTTGTTTTATGAAGATACATTAGAACATGCAAAATCTACGACATGGTCTATAAATCAAGTAAACCAACAAGATCAACAAGGAAGAACGCTTTTAATGCATGCAGTAGTTTTAAATAAAGTTGATTGGGTAACTTATTTATTAGAGCAAGGTGCAGATGAAGATATTAAAGATAACGAAAATTACAAAGCTATTACACTAGCAGCAAAACATGGTTACGATAAAATAATGATTCATTTTTTAAAGACTGGGGCTGGTGGGTAAAAAAATGTAACCGATTTCACTTTTCAAATGTATGTTAGTTTTGTATAATGTAAGTACAAGGTTCCGAGTTAATTTTTCTTTTGATGAAATGTTAACCATTGGGTGTTTGTGGAAACATAAATGCCTCCCGTGTTTGGAAAGGGACCACATGTTTATCGTGTGGCCTGATAATTGTAAATACAACAAGGGTCATACGCCCTTGTTTTTTCATGAAGGAGTAAATAAAGAAAGGAGAATTTATGACTACTTCGTATAATCTAACTCTCTTACGTATTAATTTGACTGATCATTCAATTAAACGGGAGAAAATTGATGAGAACTTGGCAAAAAAGTACATTGGTGGACGCGGGCTAGGAACAAAACTTTTGTATGATGAAGGTATCGCGAAAGTTGATCCATTGTCACCAGAAAACAAAATTGCGTTTTTAGGAGGTCCATTAACAGGGGTTAATGTTCCTACAGGTGGACGTTACATGGTTGTAACAAAAGCACCACTAAACAACATGATTGCAAGTTCAAACTCCGGTGGAGTTTGGGGAGCAAAAATGCGCTATGCTGGGTATGATGTTATTTTAGTAGAAGGTAAATCAGAAAAACCAGTATATATCCACATTGAAGATGATAAAGTTGAAATTTTAGATGCTCAAGATTTATGGGGCAAGCAATCAGAGCATGTTGAAACAACTCTAAAAGAAAGACATGCTAATGTATCTGTATTAAACATTGGGCCAGCAGGTGAGAAGTTATCTCGCATTGCAGCGATTATTAATGAAGGCGATCGTGCTGCAGGTCGTGGTGGTGTTGGTGCAGTAATGGGTTCAAAAAACCTAAAAGCAATTGCAGTAGCTAGTAAACGTACTGTAATTGAACCACATAACCCTGAAAAATTACGTGAAGCTGTAACCGATGCTCATCGTAAAATCAGAGAAAATGGTGTTACAGGTGAAGGATTACCAACGTATGGAACATCCGTATTAGTTAATATCGTTAACAACATAGGATCATATCCTACAAAGAACTTCCAAGAAGCACAATTTGAAAATGCTGATAACACTTCCGGTGAAACATTACGTGAAAAGTACTTGGTAAAACAAGGGTATTGTCATCGTTGTCCTATCGGTTGTGGTCGCGTCATTAACCATGATGGTAAAGTCATTGGTGGACCAGAGTACGAACCAATTTGGGCTTATGGAGGCAACTGTGCGGTAGATGATCTTCATGCAATCAACGAAGCCAACTTCTTATGTAATGAACTTGGATTAGATGCTATTTCTGCACCATGTACAATTGCGGCAGCGATGGAACTATATCAAAAAGGATTTATAAAAGAAGAAGATTGTGATGGCGTACCTCTAGAGTGGGGAAGCAGCGAAGCAATCGTTGAATGGACCAAACGCATGGGTAATGCAGAAGGTGAACTTGGCAAACTAATGGCTCAAGGGTCACATCGTTTATGCGAACATTATGGTGTTCCAGAACTATCAATGACAGTTAAAAAACAAGAACTACCAGCTTATGACCCTCGTGGTATTCAAGGAATTGGTATCACTTATGCAACATCTAACCGTGGTGGATGTCATGTACGTGGATACATGATTTCTCCTGAAGTATTAGGATTGCCTGAACCGTTAGATCGTTTTGAAACTGAAGGTAAAGCAACTTGGACGAAAATATTCCAAGACTTAACAGCAGTTATTGACTCAACAGGTATGTGCTTATTTACCTCTTTTGCACTTGGAGCTCCTGAATATGCTGCAATGATTAACGCTGCTACAGGAACAAACTATGATGCGACTGGCTTGCTTGAAGTTGGAGAACGTATTTATAATATCGAACGTTTGTTCAACAAAGATGCAGGTATGTTACCAGAAGATGACACATTACCAAAACGTCTATTAGAAGATGCAATTCCAGCAGGGCCTTCTAAAGGAACAATTAGTAAGCTTAAAGTAACACTTCCGGATTATTACAAAGTGCGTGGTTGGGAAAATGCGTTCCCAACGGAAGAAACACTAAAACGCTTAGATATAATTTAGTTAGGAGATAAGGGAGGGTTCTCCTCCCTTTACTTTTGTATGATTGAAGTAAGATTATTTGCGACACTAAGAGAAGATAGAGGGAAAGTTTTGCATGTTAATGCAGAAGACTTTAACAATGGGCAAGACTTAATTGATCATTTTAAAATAGACACTGCTGATGTGGCTATCTTCTTAATCAATGGTATTCATTCTAAGCTTGAAGATGAAATCAAGGACAATGATATCATCGCCATATTCCCACCTGTTGGTGGGGGATAAAAAAAATAAAACCAATGAAATATCAACAAGTTCGTTGATATTTTTTTTGAAGCTATAATTTGTGAAAAAATTCATGTATACTAATACTATAAGATCCGAGCTAAATATTCTACCTTTAATGAAGTTTAGCCGTGGGTTGTATTGGAAACGATATAGCCTCCCATTGTGGAAAGGATGTTAGGTCCTTTCTTTGAAGAAAGGTTTTTTATTTCATCATGGTAAAAAAGGTTCTAAACCGATATTCTGTATTTGATTTAATATTTATTGCTGGTTGTGCATCACTAGGAATAGCCGTTAAACCAGTATTAACACCACTTGTGCATATGATTACAGGTCCGCTTTTTATACCTGGCGGTTCTGTGGCTGGTGGTATTTACATGTTGTTTATTGTAGTGGCTGCACTAGTTATTAATAAACCTTTTAGTGCTACAATAACTACCATTGTTCAAGCAATTATCGTTATAGTAACAGGAACGATAGGGTCTCATGGTATTTTAAGTTTGTTTACCTATTTACTACCTGGGCTTGTAATGGATGGTGTTTTTTTCTTATTTAAGTATCAAAGTAAACATACGATAGTGGCTTTTTTAATGGGGGCTTTTGCCAATATGGCTGGTACGTATGCTTCTAATATCGTTTTTTTTAGATTACCACTTATTCCGCTGCTTCTATCTTTAAGTGCAGGGTTTTTATTTGGTGGTCTTGGTGGAATTGTAGCGTATCGAGTGAGTGGTTCTTTAAGAGGATTTATTAGTCAATCATGAGTAAACAAACGAAGCTATTACTAGGACTTATTTTAATCTTTGTTGTTGTGACGGGGGTTTTAAGTGCATTAAATATAAACCGCATACAAGGATTAGACCAAAAAAAGCTTACAATTGTCGCAGAAAACCAATCAAAAGAGATTACACTTGGCGAATTAAAACAACTACCTGCTACTAGTTTTACTGCAGAACTTAGATCCACATCTCAGCCTAATCAAACCATTACATTTACTGGTGTAAGTATAAAGGAGTTACTTGAGTATTTAAAAATTGACGTGACATTTAGTGAAGTTGCCTTTTCATCGCTGGATGGTTTTACTACCATCTTAAGTGTGGATGAAGTGATGATGGATGATAATGTGTATGTCGTATACAAAAGGGACAACCAACCTATCTTGTCAAAAAGTGATGGTGGAACAGGTCCAATGGAAATAATTGTTGCACAAGATCCATTTAGTAATCGTTGGAATAAATACGTTATTGAGATAGAGCTACTACCATGAAGGCAATAGAAGTAAAAAACGCACATTTTCAATACAACAAAACAAAAGTTATTTATGAAGGTTTGAATTTTTCATTAAACAGACATGAACGTATTTTTTTATCTGGTCCTTCAGGAGTTGGTAAATCATCCTTTTTATATTGGTTAAATGATTGTGTTCCTCAACATATCTTAGCGGAAGCTTCCGGAGAGTATCTTTTATTTGAACAACCAATAAACAGTTACACACACGCGCAAAAGATTCAAACGATTAATCTTGTCTTTCAGCAACCTCATTGGCAATTTGTCGGGTTGTATGTGATGGATGAATTAGCGTTTGCACTTGAGAATATTCAAACACCTGCAAGTATCATAAAATCAAAAATCATGGAGCTACTTACTGCTTTTGATTGTATCTATTTAAAAGACAAAAAAATTGCGGAGTGTTCGATTGGTGAACAACAACTTATCGCATTAGGATCGACCATGTTATTACAACCGAAAATTTTATGTTTAGATGAAGCATTAAGTGCACTATCTTTTGAGAAAAAGAATCAAATCATTCCAATTATTGAGCAGCAAATAGAAACACTACTTGTGGTAGATCACCAACATGATTCTTTGTGGAATATTTCAAAGAGGTTTACTTTATGAGTGAGTTTATTTTATGTCAAAACCTTGTTGTTGGTGTTAACAAAGCACTACATGAGAAACCAATAAATTGCACTATTTCTAGCAATGATAAAATTTTATTGCAAGGTGAAAATGGTGTGGGGAAAACAACATGGATGAGAACCATGTTAAATCTAGAAAAACCAATACAAGGCAATGTATTTATCGAAGGTAAAAACATCAATAGTCTGCAGCGATATGAGATAGGAAGAAAAATTGGATATTTGCATCAGCAACCAGCTTTTCAATTGTTTTCAATGAGTGTTTGGGAAGAATTGGTCATGTTGTTGTCTTTTAGAAAGGATATTAGTAACATTCAAAAAAAAGCACATGAAGTTGCACAAATGTTAAAGATTGACCACTTGTATAAATCTCACCCTCAACTATGTTCTAAAGGCGAACAACAACGAATTGCTTGTGCAGCGATTTTACTACAACAACCATCATTTTTGTTTTTAGATGAACCAACATCTGGGTTAGATGATGAATCAACTCGGATTCTATTAGAAACATTAAATCACTACAACATGGGATATATTATGGTAAGTCACGATCGGCGAGTAAGTGTGTTCAATAACAAAAGAACATTTACCTTAACAAAGGAGGGATTGCATGAACAAGTATCATCCTGATCCTCGTACGTTGTTATGTGTTGTAGCAATGATAAGCTCATTAAGTGTATTTGCTAGAAACTTGCTTATTCAACTGATGTTGTTTGCTATCGTGCTAGTGTTGTATGCTTTGTTTTCATTATCATTTGTTAATGTCATTAAGAAAATAAGAAAAATGATTCCTATATTAGTGTTTGTGGCAATCGCTCAAAGTATTTTTGTTAGTGGTACTAGTTTAATTGCAGTGAGTGGTTTTGATGTTGTTACAGTAGAAGGTGTTATTGCAGGTGTGATGACATTCTTTCGTTTGTTAATTATCATATCAAGTGCTTACTTATTTACCTTATCAAGTGAAAATGACATGATATATGGCTTAACACTTATGAAAGTGCCGTATGAAATAACGATGATGAGTATGATTGGATTACGATTTTTACCAACCTTTTATCAAGAGTTTTCTTTATGCATGGAATCTTTTGAGCTAAAAGGAATAAGTTTTAAACAACAACCTTTTAAGAATAAAATTAAACTTATCCAATTGTTTGTGACACCTGTATTAGTTCGTACAATATTAAAAGCAAAACGTTTAGCAATGAGCATGGATTTAAAAGGTTTTAAAGCATATGAAAAAAGAACGCATGTTAAATCTTTGCGATTAAATTATATTGATAAAGCAATCATGATTGTGTCGTTAGTCATGTTTGTGAGCGTTTTTGTAGTTGAAAGGAGCATTTTATGAGAATACTAACCGTTAATGGAATTACTAAAACAGGAAAAACAACAACTGTAGAAGCCATTATTAAAGAGCTAAAGAAGCGAAGATACAGTGTAGGTAGTGTTAAAGATATTCATTATGAAGCATTTACAATGGATAGAGAAGGCACAAACACTCATCGTCATCATCAGGCAGGTGCAGATATGGTTGTCGCAAAAGGAGTGCATGAGACAGATGTGCTTATGTATAAAGCGGTAAATATTGAACGAATATTTAATTTTTTTAATCATGATTGGTGTGTATGTGAAGGTGTTGATGGGGCAAACATCCCAAAAATAGTTTGTGGTAAAGATGAGTCAGACATCCAATTGAAGTTGGATGATATTACGATTGCCATAAGTGGAGTGTTTGCTAATGCAAATGATAAATATGAGCATTGGGATGTGTATCATTATGAAAAAGACATTGAAAAACTTGTAGACTATTTAGAGAAAGTTGTTCCACATCGACTGCCAAACGTGGATGATGCTTGTTGTAAGGCGTGTGGGATGACATGTCATGATATGCTTAAACATGTTTTAAAATATCCGCAAGATAATCAGTGTGTTCTTAACCAACAACAAGTTACAGTATCCATCAACAATCAAGAACTTACGATGGTTCCTTTTGTGCAAACCTTAGTGAGAAATGCTGTACTTTCAATAGTTACGGAGTTAGACGGTTATCAAGAAAATGCAACAATCAAGGTGGAGTTCAAACAATGAATCCCTCTAAAAGAAACAAAGTGTTCAAAGAAAAAGGAGTAGTAAAGAAAACTTTCGTGATGGGTAATATCAATCATGAAGTTTATATGTACAATCAATTGAAAAAACACAACATAAAAACTGCACAATTAATAGATGTTTCTAATGAAACCATAACAATGTCAACCATTAGTGGTGAAACTTTGTTGGATATATTTATTCGCCATGAACAACAAAAAAAAGACATGCAAAAGTATTTCACACTCTGGTATATCTACATGGAGAAATTTCACACAGCATTACCAACTATGATTTTTGATGATGTAAACTTTTCGAATTTCATTGTATCTAACAACGAGATAATTGCTGTTGATTTTGAAAATGTTCGCATAGGGAACCAACAAGAAGATATAGCGACGTTTATTTGCTATGGCTTGTTTTATAACCCAATTTTAACGACGTATAAAAAACAACAACTTTCAACTTTTTTTAAGGAGTATTATAAAGGAAAAACAAGTGAAGCTCTTTGGTATCATTATTTAGATAAAGCACTTGCTAATTTAAACATACGAAGAAATAAACAATATAAGGTAGATTGGTCATTTTTGTTTGATTAGTATTCTTTGCCTCCACTAATTTTTATGTCTTTTTGATAAAGAGTAATGGTTTCAATGATCACAACTACAGCCTTTAGCATATCCGTTAATGAATATGAAAAAGCACTGTTTTTTTGTGTTGATAAATTAGGGACATGCACAAATCCAAAAGGTATACTTTTATTTGTTTTTTGTAGATGGTAACCACACCCATAAAACAAGTGATTACAAACAAAGGTCCCAGCACTATTGGATATTGATGCTTTAAACCCATGATCTATCAGTGATGTTACTATTGCTTTTATTGGAAGTGTTGAAAAATAAGCATTAGCTCCATCTTCATGTATTTTTTCATCAATGGGTTGATTTTGCTCATTATCAACAATTCGAAAATCATCCACATTAATCGCAATTCTTTCCACATGAAAACCATCACTGTTTTGGGCATACCCTAACATTACTATTGCATCATACTGCTTTGATTTGAGTTGGTGAATTAGAGTGCGTATTGATTTATAACGAACTGTTTCTAAAAGGAGTTTATCAATGACATGATGCTGTATCTTATCCGGTAAATGATCTATGATTAATTGTGTTGGATTTATGTCTTGGTTGTTAAAAGCATCAAAAGCTGTAATTAAAATGTTCATGGCGTACCTCACCTAGTATTATAACGAAAAACACTCCCAAATGAGAGTGTTTATTTACTAGATAGAATAGAATGAATAAGCATCTCTTGCGATCATCAGTTCTTCATTAGTAGCGATGACATATGCTTTTATGCTTGAATCTTGTTTTGTGATTTCAAAGAAGTCACCCCGTTGGTTATTCTTGTTGGTATCCACATTGATTGCAAAAGCAGGTTGCAAATAATTAAGCACCATTTCTCGAACAAATGTGGCATTTTCACCCACACCAGCTGTAAAGATGATTGCGTCACATCCACCTAATTGCGCAATATAACTTGCGATGGTTGATCCAATTCGGTGAATGTACATGTTTAATGCTAATTTGGCTTTAGTATTGTTATTGTCAACGGCAGCTTTAATGTCGCGCATATCAGAAGATATTTCTGATATTCCTTTTAGCCCTGATTCACGATTAAAGATTTCTAAGGTTTCATCAGGGGTTAAGTTCTCTGCTTGTTGGATAAAAGGAAGAATTGCAGGATCGATATCACCGGATCTTGTTCCCATCATAATCCCAGCTAATGGGGTATAACCCATGGACGTGTTAATGCACTGGCCATGTTTAATAGCAGACAATGACGCGCCATTTCCTAAGTGACAAGTAATGATTTTCTCGGTTTTATCTTCACCGATAGTTTTTCTTAATGTATCACTCACATAAAAGTGTGACGTGCCATGAAATCCATATTTTCGAATTTTGTATTTATCGTAGTAATGATAAGGTATAGGATACATGTATGTTTCAGGTTTTAATGTTTGATGAAATGCGGTATCAAAGACAGCAACTTGTAAAACATCTGGAAGAAGTTCTTTGATAACGGTATACCCTAGTAGATTAGCAGGATTATGAAGTGGTGCTAGCTCACTATACTTATCGATGTCTTGTGCAACTTCATCATTAATAACGACTGACTTTGCGTATTTTTCTCCACCATGCACAATCCGGTGGCCTACTGCTTTGACATCATTTATGCTAGAAATAATTTTCTCATCTTGTAAAATCGCAAAGAAAATGTTAATTGCTTCATGATGTGTTTTTAAAGGTTGTGACTTTTTAATTTCGTTGTTTTCAAATTTCACTTTGATGAGTCCTTCATCCAATCCGATACGCTCAAAAAGGCCATTACAAATGACTTTTTCACTAGGCATATCAAAAAGTTGTACCTTGCATGAGGAACTGCCTGAATTCAATGATAATACGAGTGCCATAGTTTTTTCTCCATTGTCTTTTTTATACTTTAAGTCTACAAACAAAAGCACATATAGTCAAATGCACAAAAATGTGCAAACGCTTACAAAAAAGTGTTGACTTTGTGAGTAATTTAAAGTATTGTTAACGTGTAAGGTGAATCAGTATTCATGTTTAATATAACATAATTAAGAATTTGGTCAACATAATAATTGAAAAAAAGGAGATTCTCATGAATAAAGTGTATATTGTCAGTGCTAAACGTACAGCTATTGGTAGTTTTCTTGGCTCATTAAAAGAAGTGAGTGCAGGAAACTTAGCAGCACCTGTTATTAAAAGCATCGTAGAAGAAACTAAAATTGATCCAGCAAACATTGATGAAGTACTTTTAGGTAATATTTTACCAGCAGGACAAGGTCAAGGTATTGCACGCCAAGCATCCATTAATGCAGGTATTCCTAGTTCTGTTGCTGCTTATGGTGTAAACATGGTTTGTGGAAGTGGTATGAAAAGTGTCATGCTTGCGTATGCAAACATCAAAGCAAATGTAGCGAATGTAATTATTGCAGGTGGTACTGAGTCTATGAGTCAAAGTCCTTTTATATTACCACGGCAAATTAGAGATGGAGTTAAAATGGGTAACATTAATGCTGTGGATCATATGATTCATGATGCATTAACGGATGCATTTAATCCGATCCATATGGGAATCACTGCAGAGAATATTGTGGAAAAATACAACATTAGCAGAGAACAACAAGATGAATTTGCGATTGCTTCCCAACAAAAAGCAATTGCTGCTATTGATAATGGTGTATTTAAAGATGAAATTGTTCCAATTACAATAAAAACAAGAAAAGCAGAAGTAGTTGTTGATACTGATGAATATCCAAATCGCAATACTTCCCTTGAAAAACTAAGCACTCTTCGTCCTGCATTTAAAAAGGATGGTAGCGTTACAGCTGGTAACTCAAGTGGGATAAACGATGGAGCGAGTATTATGATGGTTGCTTCTGAAGAAGCGGTTAAAAAGTACAACTTAAAGCCACTTATGGAAATTGTTGCCTTTGGTCAAGGTGGAGTTGATCCGTCCATTATGGGACTTGGTCCTACTCCAGCAATTAAACAAGCCCTATCTCGTGCACAACTTAACATTAACGATATTGAATTGTTTGAGTTAAATGAAGCGTTTGCGGCACAATCGCTTGGTGTGTTAATTGAACTTGAAAATGAATTTGGTGTTTCAAAAGAAGAAATTTTAGAAAGAACAAATGTTAATGGTGGTGCTATTGCATTAGGACATCCTGTAGGAGCTAGTGGTAATCGAATCATTACAACATTGATTCATCAAATGATGAAAGATAAGAAAACATACGGTTTAGCTTCTCTATGTATTGGTGGAGGAATGGGAACCGCGATTATATTAAAAAACGTAACGTAGAAATTGGATGTACACAAGAAAAGAGGAAATGACAATGAAGTTAAAAGATAAAATTGCAGTAGTTACAGGTGGGAGTCGTGGTTTGGGACAAGCAATGGCAGAGTTGTTTGTTAAAGAAGGAGCAAAAGTTATCGCTGTCGATATGGGTGAAATGACCTATGAAAATGAGCATGTGGAATATTACAACTTAAATGTAACAGATGCTCAGGGATGTAAAGAGTTTTATGATTATGCTATTGAGAAATATGGGAAAATTGATATATTAATAAACAATGCAGGAATTACAAGAGATGCATTGACTCGTAAAATGACTGACGAACAATGGGATGTAGTTATTGACGTCAACCTTAAAGGTGTGTTTAACTTAACTCGTTATTTTGGTCCTCATATGCAAGCTAATCAATCAGGGTCAATCATTAACATTTCATCAGTGGTTGGTGTATTTGGAAACATTGGGCAAGCGAACTACGCTGCTACAAAAGCAGGTTTATTGGGACTAACAAAAACTTGGGCAAAAGAGTTTGCGCTAAAAGGCGGGAATGTTCGTGTTAATGCCATTGCACCTGGATATACAATGACAGATATATTAAAAACTGTCCCTCAAGATTTATTGGATAAGTTTGCATCAATGACAATGCTTAATCGTTTAGGTCAACCAGATGAAATTGCAACAGTTGCATTGTTTTTAGCAAGTGAAGATGCATCATACATTACAGGACAAACCATCAGTGTTGATGGAGGAATGCGACTATGAAGCATTATGAAGTAAATACTGTTTACTTAAGCAACGGTGAATCGTTAGCTTATCGTCAAGCAGGAAACCAAGGACCAAAACTATTGCTAGTTCATGGAAACATGAGTTCATCCATTTTCTTTGAAACGACAATGAATGAGTTGGAAAATCATTATCAACTTATCGCTGTTGATCTACGTGGATTTGGTGATAGCACATACAACAAAGAAGTTAATTCATTAAAAGATTTCGCGGATGATTTAATTGAGTTTTTAAGAACAAAACAGTTTGAAGATGTGACAGTGCTTGGTTGGTCAACCGGTGGTGGAATCGCTTTAGAAATGGCAGCTTCTAAACCACAATTAATTAAAAAAGTAATTTTACTTGATTCAGTTGGTGTCCAAGGATATCCGATGTTTCAAAAAGATGAAAAAGGTCAGCCAATCTTAGATAAACCGCACACTTCAAAAGAAACAATAGCGAAAGATGCTGTTCAAGTAGCACCAATCTTACATGCTTATGCAAATAAAGACAAAGCAACCATGCGTGCGATTTGGGATGCGTTAATTTATAACTTGAAAAAACCAGATGAATACGAGTATGATTTATACTTAGAGGCGATGTTTAAGCAACGCAATCTTGTGGATGTTGATTACTCACTAATGGTGTTTAATATGACGGATGAACATAGCGGGTTTGCTGCTGGTTCTAATCGCTTAAGTCAAATAAAGGCAGATGTTGTGATTCTTCATGGGGAAAAAGATCTCGTCGTGCCTGTGGCTTATGCTAAGCAAATTAAAGAACAACTAAATGATGCGACACTTATCGTGTTTGATCATACAGGACATTCATTAATCACCGATGATTTTGAATTGTTTATTAAGACGTTAAAAGAGCATGTAAATTAGGAGGTTATTTTGAGCAACGGTGCACATGTAGGGATCATGGGAGTTGGAATCTACCTTCCTAAAGGGGTTATGACTGCAAAAGAGATTGCAGATGCCACCTTAGGAGTATGGACAGAAGAAGCTGTCATTGAGAAACTAGGTATAAAAGAAAAAAGAATTCCTTCCAACAATGAAGGAACACAAGAAATGGGTGCACTAGCCGCTCTTGATTGTATTAAAAATGCAAATGTTGATCCAAAAGACATCGATGTAATTGTATGTTTTGGGGAAGAATGGAAAGAATATCCATTAACAACATCAGCGTTGTACATTCAAGATCGAATTGGTGCTACCAACGCTTGGGGAATTGATGTTCAAAACAGATGTGCAACATCTGTGGCGGCCATGAAAATGGCAAAAGACATGATTATTGCGGATGATGAAATTGATACTGTCCTTGTATGTGGTGGTTATCGTAATGGAGACTTTGTGGATTACTCAGACAAAAACATGTCCATGATGTATAACTTAGGTGCAGGTGGTGGTGCTGTATTACTTAAGAAAAATTTAGGTAAAAACGTATTGCTTGGCACACACATTATTGGAGATGGTTCGATATCACGTACTGCTGGTGTTGAAATTGGTGGCACAGTAAATCCAATTACTTCAGACAATCTAAATCAAGCATATAAGTCATTACGTTTGATGGATGCACAAAAAATGAAAGATCGTTTAAATGCAGTTTCTGCAGATAACTGGATGAAATGTATTGATCGAGCTTTTGAAAAATCAAATGTTAATAAATCTGATTTAGGTTACTTGGATATTTTGCACATTAAACGATCAGCACACAACGCTATGGTAAAAGATTTAGGCTTAACTGAAGATCAAACCATTTATTTAGAAGAATATGGACATATAGGTCAAGTAGATCAAATATTATCGTTGTACTTAGGTTTACAACAAAACAAAATTAACGATCAAACAGTCGTAAGTATGATTGCAGCAGGAATCGGCTATGTATGGGCTGCTAATGTCATCGTATGGGGTGAATATAAATGAGTACGTTTATTCAAATCCTATTAAGATCACTTGAGACAGGAAGTGTTTACGCACTTGCAGCACTTGGGATTATCTTAATTTATCGCACATCAAACATTACAAACTTCTCACAAGGTGTTGTGGGTATGTTCAATACATATGTAGTTACACATATTTTTATGAACTACAATGTTCCATTAGCTATTGCCATATTAGGTGGTATAGTGAGTGCGATTGTTGTAGGGTTTTTAATCGACTTCTTTGTAATTCGTCATACAAAAAAGGTATCACCACTTGCAAAGCAAATTATAACATTAGGGTTAATTATGGTGTTTACAGGGATAACACCAATCTTGTTTGGAGTAGATCCACTTAACTTACCACGATTAATTGAATCTGGTAATGTAACGATATTAGGTGCTAATCTATCATACAATGGTTTATTTAATATTGTGTTTGGTATTGGTGTGATGTTTGCGCTGTTTTACTTTTTACAAAATACCAAATGGGGACTTGCTGTACGTACAACGGCTTCTAATGAATATGTAGCACGCCTAATGGGTGTGCCAACGAAAAAGGTAACCTTAGGAGCTTGGGCTGTGGCTGGAGCGTTAGGTGTTATTGCTGGTACGATGATTGCACCAACAACAACCGTTACCCTTAACCTTATGGATGTTGTTCAAGTTAGTGCATTAATTGCATGTGTACTTGGTGGATTCTCAACTTTCTATGGTCCTGTTGTGGGAGCATACATCATTGGAATTAGTAGAAACTTATTAATATTTTATGTCGATTCCACTTGGGGTGGACAAATCTTATATTTGTTAATCTTACTGTTTTTAGTAGTAAAACCAAACGGTTTATTTGGCAAGAAAGTGATTAAGAAGGTGTAATATGAAAAAACAAACGATAAGTAAAGAAAAATTAACCTTCAAAAACTTTTACAAAAATGCTCACATACAATTTGTGTTGTTTGGATTAGTACTGATGTTGTTGCCATCGTTAACCGGTATGTTTAGTTTCTTTAAATCAGGATACATTGTAACCATTGGTGGTACGATGATCTATGCCATTGCGGCATTAGGTTTAAACATCCTTCTTGGTTATTCAGGGCTTATATCACTTGGTACTGCAGGATTTATGGGATTGGCTAGTTATATTTCAGCCTATGTCACCATGAACATGGGACTGCCATTTGAAGTAGCTTTTGTTGCAGCTGTATTAGTTCCAACATTAATTGGTATAATTGTTGGATTGATTTCATTAAAAATTGAAGGGTTGTATTTAGCGATTGCAACCTTGGCAGTATCTGAGATTTTACGTAAAACATTTGAAGAATTTGATTTCTTTACCAATGGATTTAGTGGAAAATCAGCGACTTTCCCAACACTATTTGGTGTTTATCAACTAGATCGTACGACGATGTATTACTTTATTGTAGTTGTGTTGGTCATCGTCATGTTATTGACATACAACTTAGTGAATGGTCAAATCGGTCGAGCCTTTAATGCGATGCGTGGATCAGAACCAGCCGCAAGTGCAATGGGTGTGTATTTACTTAAATACCGTTTAATTGCCTTTGCAGTATCGACTATCTTTGCTTCTGTAGCAGGGGTGTTGTATGTTCATTTTATTCGCTATTCTTATCCATCGGTGTGGTCACTGAAGCTTTCATTAGATTTTCTTGCAATGATTGTTATTGGTGGACTACGATCGATTTATGGAACAATACTTGGAGCGTTTGTCGTTTTTGCGGTGCCTGACTTATTTTTGAAGCAGATCCCATACTTTAATCAATTGTCATACACACTAAATGGCATACTTATCATCTTAGTTATTATGTTCTACCCTAATGGATTAGTTCATGTCTTTAGAACACTAAAAGAGAAAGTGATTGAACTTAAAGGAAAGGTGAGTAAGAAAAATGCTTAAAGAAAATGAAGTACTAAAAATTGAAAACCTTTCCATTCAATTTGGTGGATTAAAAGCGGTGGATGATTTATCCATAACAATTAATGAAAAAGAGATTTACGGTTTAATTGGTCCAAATGGTGCTGGTAAAACAACCGTGTTTAACTGCATTACACAGTTTTATAAGCCAAATGCGGGAAAAATTTACTTCAATGGTCATAAAGGACAAATAGATTTAACTCATTTAAAAGTTCATCAAGTTATCCGACAAGGATTAGTTAGAACTTTTCAAAACGTAGAACTTATTCGGGAATTATCAATATTGGATAATGTTATGATTGGTGCACATATTGACTTTACAACAGGTGTTTTTGCTCAAACATTTAGAACACCAAAAGCAAGAAAAGAAGAAAAAGAGTTAATTAAAAAAGCAGAGAAAATATTACATTCATTAGGGATTTATGAAAGAAAAGATTTACTAGTAATGGGCCAACCATATGGAATATTAAAGAAGGTTGAACTAGCAAGAACGTTCATGTCAAATCCTCGATTAATTATTTTGGATGAACCAGCAGCTGGATTAAATGACACAGAAACAATGCAGCTAGCACAAACGATTCGTATGGTTAGAGATGAAATGGACTGTACAGTATTGCTTGTAGAACATGATATGAGATTAGTCATGGATGTGTGTGATCGTATTTGTGCAATTAACTTTGGTAAATTCCTTGCAGAAGGTAGTCCAAAAGAAATTCAAACTAATCCACTTGTTCAAGAAGCATACTTAGGAACAAGCGAGGTGAAAGACCATGAGTAATGTTGCATTATCAATTAAAGGCTTAAAAGTGAAATATGGAGCGATTGAAGCTGTCAAAGGTATCGATATTGATGTTAATGAAGGTGATGTAGTTGCGATATTAGGAGCTAATGGTGCTGGTAAGACATCAACATTACGTACAATATCAGGTCTAGTAACTGCAGCAGAAGGTGCCATTCTATTTAACAACAAAGACATTAGTAAAATGGAACCAGAGCAAATTGCTGCTTTAGGAATTGCTCAATCACCAGAAGGAAGACAAGTATTTAGAGATTTAACCGTTGAAGAAAATTTGCGTGTTGGTGGATTTACCATCAAAGATAAAAAACGTGTGCAAGAAATGTTTGATAAAGTGTATGGTTATTTCCCAGTGTTAAAAGAGCGTAAAAAACAAGTTGCTTCAACTTTATCTGGTGGTGAACAGCAAATGTTAGCGATTGGACGAGCACTAATGAGTGATCCAAAGATTCTATTGTTGGATGAACCATCATTAGGCCTTGCTCCACTAATTATTCAAGACATTATGGATATAGTAACAGCAATTAAAAAAGACAACAAAACAGTTATTATTGTTGAGCAAAACGCAGCTCAAACATTGCGAATTGCTGATTATGCGTATGTATTGGAACTTGGAAGTATTACAACTCAAGGGCCTGCAAATGAGCTTGCAAATGATCCAAAGCTCATTGAAGCGTATTTAGGATCACATTAAATTGGTATTAATGCAAAAGCATTATATATAAAAGGAGGAACATTTTATGTTTAAGAAGTTAGGCTTAATTTTGGCTTCAGCAGTACTTATGGTATCTATGGCTGCATGTCAAAGTGAAGGCGGAGAAACACCTGAAGAATCCGCTCAAGGAATTACAGACACAGAAGTACTTATTGCAAACTGTGCTGCTACATCTGGTGCATTTGCACCTGTCGGCGTACCATTTATAGCTGGTATCCAAGCATATTTAGATGAAGTAAATGATGCTGGTGGTATTGATGGACGTACTATTAGATTTTTACATCAAGATGATGAGTTTGATCCAGTAAAAGGTAAAGCTTGTTTATCCACAATGGTAGAAGACGAAGAAGTATTCGCTATCGTTGGTCACTTTGGTACACCAGTAGTTGGTGCTACAATTGAAGATTTAAAAGACTATGGTATCCCTGCTGTTTATTTCGCAACAGGAATTGGTCAATTATACAATGATAACGCTACAGGACGCGATCGTGGAATTATGCCTGTACAACCTATCTATGTAACAGAAGGTCAAATCATGGTAGCTCGTGCTGTTGGTGACTTCGGCGCAGAAAAAATTGGAATTATCTATACTAACGATGATGCTGGTAAAGATATATATGATGGTGCTGTTGCTAAAGCTGCAGAATTAGGGATTGAACTTGTAGAAGCTCAAGTAGCTCCAGGTACTGATGATGCTTCATCTGCTGTAACATTAATTAAAGAAGCAGATGTAGACTTTATTATCGGTGGTGCTATTCAAGCAACTATTCCTACAATTATTAAAGAATTAGCTGCACAATCCGTTAATGTTGATGTTATTACAACATACGTTAACGTAGCTCCAGTTATTGCTGAATCAGTAATGGCTGATATCGATGGTAAGTTTGATGTGTATGGTAATGGTTGGGTTTCATTTGAAGGTGATCGTGCTAACACATTAGCAGAATATGCGGCTGCATTACCAGAATATGCAGACAATGCATACGCTATGACAGGTTGGATTGCTGCTCATTTCTTTGTAGAAGGTCTACGTCGTTTAGAAGGTGAAGAAGTTATCACTTGGACAGACTTTATGGATGCAATGGAAAGTGCTCCAATTCAAAACCCATTTGGTGGATCAATTGATTTTGGAAATGGATTACGAGCGGGAACTCAAGAAATGAACCTTTCAAAAGTTAACCCTGATGAGCCTACAAGATGGGAAGTTGTTGACGGATTACGTTCAATGGACGATCTATTAGGTAATTAATTAGAAATAAGTAAAGATCAAGGAAGCGGAAGGAATTTTCCTTCCGCTATCCTATCTATTAATTGAAATAAGGAGGCAAACATGGAGTATAAAAATAAAATTATTACTGCAAAAGAAGCAGTTAAACTTGTTCAATCAGATTTTGAAATCGTGACTGGCTTAGGTGCTGGTGAGGGTAGAGACTTTTTAATGGAGTTACATACTGTTGCAGAGAAAGTAAATAATGTAACAGTGACAAACTGTTTGCCAATGTCCGATTTTCCTTTTATGAAAGAGGAATATAAGGATGTGTTTAATATCGATGGGTGGTTTTACTCACCTGCACTTCGAAAAGCACATAAAAATGGAAATGTATCATTTATTCCTAATCATTTGCATTTAGCAGGAATTAAAAGATTAGCACATCGTAAGCCTAATATTTATGTAGGTAGTGCTTCTGCAATAGACAAACATGGTTTTGTTTCATTATCTTCAGGTAATACGTATGAGAAAAGAATTCTTGAAGCTGCAGATATTGTGATTTTGGAAGTAAATCCAAATTTTCCTGTTACCTATGGTGACTTAGAAGTTCATGTTAAAGACATTGATTATATTATCGAAGCAAATTACATGCCGCCGGTTTTACCAGAAGCACCAATGAATGAGAAAGATCATGCTATTGGTAATTTTATTGCAGAGTTTGTTAATGATGGTGATACTATTCAATTTGGTATTGGTGGGATTCCTAATGCTGTTGCGGAAGCTTTAATGGATAAAAAAGATTTAGGTGTTCATACAGAAATGTTGACTACTGGATTAATGAAACTTGCTAAAGCAGGTGTTGTTACTGGTTCTAAAAAGACATTACACCGTGGGAAAATGGTTTGTACTTTTGCTTTAGGTAGCCAAGAGTTGTATGAGTTTATGGATTATAATCCATCGGTATTAGTGTTGGATGGTCATTATGTCAATGATCCATATGTTATTGCTCAAAATGATAACCAAATATCGATAAATACAACCATGGAGATTGATTTAACTGGACAGTGTTGTTCAGAGTCAATTGGGAGTATCCAATTTAGTGGTACTGGTGGACAATCAGATACTGCAGTCGGTGCTCAAAGAGCAAAAAATGGAAAATCATTTATTGCACTGTATTCTACTGCGATGGTTAAAAACAAAGAAACAGGCGAAAAAGAAGAGATTTCTAAGATTGTTGCACAATTAAAACCAGGTGCCGCTGTATCTTTATCAAGAAATGATGTTGATTATGTGGTAACTGAATTTGGTGTTGCAGCATTAAAAGGGACCAATGTGAAAGAGCGAGTAGAAAGACTTATTGCGATTGCACATCCTAAGTTTAAAGATCAAATATTGCAAGATGCAAAAGATAGTGGAATTATCTAGTATGAAAATTAAGTTTCAAAGCTATGAAGTGTATGTAGAAATACATAATCCTCAACAAAATGAAACATTAGTTATGCTAAATGGGATTATGATGTCGACAAACTCATGGAAACCCTTTTTAAAAACACTTACTAAACATTTTAAAGTTGTTCTAATTGATATGTTAGATCAAGGACAATCATCTAAATTAAATGATCTAAAATATGATCAATCGCTTCAAGTTGAAGCGATAAAAGAAGTTGTCGATCAATGCGAGTTAAAAAACATTAACTTGTTTGGTATTTCTTATGGTGGAGAAGTGGCGATGCAATTTGCTATTGCTTATCCTTCTTACATCAAAAAACTATTATTGTTTAATACAACGTCTAAAACGTCAGACTGGTTGGCTGAAATTGGCGAATCATGGAATAGAGCTGCATATAATGCAGAAGCATACTATGCAACAACAATTCCTACGATATATTCTCCTAAGTTTTATCAAGAAAAAAAGTCATGGATGGCTAATCGAAAAGAAACATTGCTACAAGTCTTTTCAAACAAAGAATTTACTGACGCCATGATTCGTCTCACCAACAGTGCTGAAAACCATGATGTTGTTAATCAACTACATAAAATAACGATGCCTACCCTTGTTGTTGGCTCAGAGTGTGATACGATTACACCATTTGCTGAACAAGAAGAGTTGGCACGCTTAATTCCAAACGCTAGTTTAATGAAAATTTTAGATACTGGTCATGCTTCTATGTATGAAAAACCGACGATGTTTATAACATTGATTTTAGGGTTTATTTTAAATGAGCAGGAAGAAGTAGTTATATAAGGTTATTGAGTAATACAAACTCACGTGATATGATGATTTAGAAATTGAGGTAAGCGAGTGAAAGATCTAGTAAACAAACCAAAAACAAAACGTGGTCAAGCTACATTAAATCGTTTGGTCTTAGCTGCTGAGAAGACATTTTTTGAAAAAGGATATCACGGAACATCTATTTATGATATTACATCCAATGCCGAGGTTGCTTTAGGAACTTTTTATATTTATTTTGATGACAAAATGAGTTTGTATCGTTATTTACTCATGCAATACAGTTATCAAATAAGAAAGCATATCGCTATTTCAATTGGAGAAGAGAAGTCTCGTAAAGAAGCAGAAAGAATAGGACTGAAAGCATTTTTGATGTTCATTTATGAAAACAAACATATTTATAATATTATTTGGGAGTCATTGTACATTGATCCAAAACTTTTTGTGGATTATTATTCTTCCTTTGGAGAAAATTACGCGAAACAAATAAAAAAAGCACAAGACGAAAACCAAGTTAAAAAAGATTTAGATCCTGAAGTAATTAGTTTTGTATTGATGGGTATTTCAAACTTTGTTGGTCTTAATTGGGTAATGTTTAAAGACGAAAATAAGTTTGATAAGATCGTGGATCAAATTATTACTATTTTAGATAAAGGGATGTTTGTGAATGAGTAAGCAGTTTATATTAGCTTCAGCATCGTCTCGAAGAATTGAAATGTTACAAGAGCAAGGATATGACTTTGATATTAAACCTTCATTTAGTGAAGAAGTTTTAAATAAAACGTTGTCAATTGAAAAAGCAATTGAGCAGTTAGCTTATCAAAAAGCACGTTATGTCTTTAAAGAGAATGAAAATCAAGTAGTTTTAGGAGCAGATACACTAGTTGTTTGTGATAATCAAGTGCTTGGCAAACCAATGGATTACGATGATGCAAAGAATACATTACGTTTTTTATCAAACAAAACACACAAAGTGATAACAGGATTATGTGTAATCTCAGATAAAGAGGTTGTTTTTGATCATGAGATTACTGAAATCACCTTTTATGAGTTAACGGATGAACAGATTGAGTTATATTTAACTTTTGATGAAGCTTACGATAAAGCAGGTGCGTATGCCATTCAAGGGTTAGCTGGACAGTTTGTAAAAACTGTTTCGGGTGATTATGATAATGTGGTAGGGTTACCATTAGCAAAAACAAAACAACTTTTAGAAAAACAAGGAATTCTACTTGCAAAATAGCAGTATATTGATTATTATATTATTTGCACACGCCGCCATAGTTTAATGGTAAAACGGAGCAATGGTAATGCTCAGCTCCCAGTTCAATTCTGGGTGGTGGCACCATTTGAATTACTACGCATCATGGATGCGTTTTTTTATGCCTTTAAGCACTAAGCTTTATGATACAATGATGCTAAGAGAATAGGAGAGAATCATGAGTAAAATTACATTAGTTATTTTAGCTGCAGGTTTAGGTTCTAGATTTGGTGGATTAAAACAAATTGAACCTGTTGGAAGCAACAATGAAAGCATTATTGATTTTTCAATTTACGATGCAATTGAAGCAGGATTTAACAAGGTTGTCCTTATTATCCGACCAGAACATGAAGAAGCATTTGAGAAAGTATTAGTATCAAAAATACGTCCTTTTATTGAAGTTAAATATGCTTATCAGAATCTAGAAGATATCCCTTATGAAATAACAATTGATAAAGAAAGAAACAAACCATGGGGAACTACACATGCAACATTAATTACAAAAGATGTGGTGAATGAACCATTTATTGTTATTAATGCAGATGATTATTATGGTAAAGAATCGTTTGTATCGATGGTGAAATTTTTAAAAGAAGAAGTGGATGAAACACATTACTCAATGGCAGGTTATCGATTAAAAAATACGACTACTGAACATGGTTCAGTAACACGTGCGGTTTGTAAGAGTGAAGGCAGTTATTTAAAAGAAATTGTAGAAGTACAAAAAATTACCAAAAAAGAAAACAAACACTACTATCAAGATTATGATGAAAGTTGGAAAGAGATTGATGGTGAAGAGCTTGTTTCGATGAATTTCTGGGGCTTTCATCCTCATGTTTTTGCTCTTTTTGAAGATGTGTTTATTCAGTTTTTAAAGAATGATGTCGCAAGTAATCCACTAAAGGCAGAACATGTAATACCTACTGCTATTGGAAAACTTCTACAAGATAATAAAATTAAAGTTAAAATTTTACCAAGCAATGATCAATGGTATGGCATTACATACAAAGAAGATCGAGAAAAAGTAGTCGAAGCACTAAAACAAATGAAAGAAAATGGAAAATATCCGTTTGATTTGTGGAAGTAAAATGTAGTCATAACATTAATCTTGTATAGTAACCACAAGGTTTTTTTATATCAATATTTCAAAATAATGATATAATTTTGTTACACATAACGGAGGAAGCATGATAAACAAACAACACCCATATCACCAACACATAACAACGCTAGTGGTTTTTACAACGTTTTCTGTTTGGTTATTAGGGTTTGTATTTGATGCGTCATACTTTTATTTTCTTCATCCTAATCATGATTTTGATACGTTAGTATTATCTACCATAGTGGCACACATTATAGGCTATTTGTTCTTTATAGTTATCATTAGAAATCCGTCAAGCGCAACAATTGTGATTCGATTTGGACTGTTAGCTTTAATAGCTAGTGCATTAATGTTGATGTTTACTTCGTGGTCGATAACTTTGTTTTTATACTTTTTGTCTTCCTTTATTGCAAGTGGAATTATGGTAGGGTTAGCCTATCATATTAAATATTGTATTAAGTCTAGTCAACGTTTTAACATGATGGCTGTAATATTAATTACCTCTAACATAGGGTTATTTATATTAACTGAGATAGAAACACTATTTGATTCAATGGTGTCGATTTGGTTTGCTTTTGGTTTGTTAGTGGTGAGTTTTTTTTGCTCGTTCTACATGGAAAGAGTTCATATTAATGTGGATGTAAAACACAAACATAGCTCAAAACTTCATGCTCATACTAAAAGAGACTTGTACTTGCTTTCTTTACTCATTTTTATAATTACGATTAATGGGGGATTGATGTATCAGGTTATTGTTCCTTCTTATGTTGAGTTAGGAGAAATCGTTCGTCGGGTATGGTTATGGCCATACATGATTGGTGTTGGTATGTTTTTGTTCTTTTTTACTGCATTCAATAAAGGCACGACATTAATTTTAGCTGTTGCAATACTAGGGTTTTCATTTGTGGGGTATTTAGTTGCTCCTATAAGTGTGTTGTCATTTTTGATAGTTATCTTTTTATTAATGATACCTTTGGGAGCGTTGGATTTATTTTGGTGGGGAACATTAGCTCAAATGCTTGATGAAAGCAACAATCCCGGCTTTGTTTTTGGTGTTGGCATGATTGCAAATATCTTAGGAGTTTTAACAGGCATTTTATTTAGTATGAGAATTAACGACATGGAAAACGCAACGATTTTAGCAGTGGCAATTGCGTTAACTAGTGTTTTTGTCGTATTAGCAATATTCCCACTACTGCAATCACTGCTGCAAAACAAATCGTACTTACAAACGTATTATAGTAAACCATTAGATCAAGTTCAGCACGATCCTGTGTTACTTGAAATATTAAGCTCTTTAACAAAACGAGAGTTAGAAATTACGGAGAAAATTATTCAAGGTAAAACATACAAAATGATAAGCGAGGATCTACATGTAAGTGTTAATACGATAAAATTTCATATTAAAACAATATACGATAAATTTGATGTTAACTCTCGATTTGAGCTCGTTAAATTGATTGAGATAACTAGTGAATATGCAAAACTACCCATTGTGGGTAGTGACAAATACTAGTGTTTTAATTAAACTTGTATCAGGGAACCTGATTTTTAAGTAAATCAAACGCTCTTTTATGGGGGCAACAGAAGTTGCGAAGGTTTGGGGACTTTGGCTTAATAAGCAAAAGCAAGGATATCCAAGGCAAAAGACCAAGTGGTCTTTTTCTTTTATAATGATTCAATCAAGTTTTTAATGATTTGAAATGAAGATAGAAATGTTGCAATTGAACTAAAAATATTTGCCATGATAACAACGAGCAATATTTTAATAAAGCGGTTTTTAAGCATTAAACGAACACTTTTAAAATCTTCAGAAACTCGTTGTATGTCTTTGACTTGTGGTTTCTTTACTAAAGCTTCTACTAAACCTGCAAACCACCCAGCAGCCAGTAGTGGACTTAGTGAGCTAATCGGTGCAACAACAAAGGCAGTTAGAATAGTTAATGGATGAGCCAATACAAGCGCTGTTCCGATGGCTGAGAGGGTACCGTTAAGTAATACCCATGTTTTGATTTGTTGAAACCCAACTGTAGTATCAATGCTAAAACTTGCAATGATTAAAGCCACGATAGCAACAGGTATAATCCATCCAATAAGTTTAGAAGGTAGCTTCTTTTTAGGAATACTTTCAAGTTGCTTTAAATTTTGCTTTTTATCCAAATTTTCTTTAATACCATTGGCATGAGCTGCACCGACAACGGCTAAAACTACTGGACGATGAATTTGGTTTATTTTTGCAGCCATGTAT
The DNA here is from genome assembly GCA_964479585.1 of uncultured Erysipelothrix sp. Classification (GTDB taxonomy): domain Bacteria; phylum Bacillota_I; class Bacilli_A; order Erysipelotrichales; family Erysipelotrichaceae; genus UBA6182. Next base: position 352 of record CAYZMP010000020.1, on the reverse strand, counting down.
TGATCTCTTTCATCAATAAGGACTTGTTTTATAGTGGAGTATTTTCCCTGGATTTGAGAAAGTGCTTGTTCAATCATGTCCGAGTTTTTCATTTCTTCAAGTTGATCAGTGGTAATTTTTTCATCTGAAAAACTAGAGGCGATTAACTCTACTAATAAAGAAAACTTTTCTTTAAACGTCAATAAACGCCAAATGCGACTAAATGTAAGTTGAATCGGGCGATCAATGTATCGTAATGGGATATTGTTTTCGTTGGCAATGTTAATAGCGGTGACCATTTCAGCACCTAATGGTAGTTTTAATTGTTCTGCAATTTTTCTTTGATAATTGCTCAATATTAAATTTGATAATA
>CAYZMP010000019.1:0-28265 GCA_964479585.1 uncultured Erysipelothrix sp. | reverse complement strand
AAGATCACCCTTATTAAATTAGGTTTATGTTAAAATAAATGTAATTTTAATAAGGAAAAGTCACTTTTTATGGATAAAAACCAAGTTAATAAACCAAAACAGATATCAGAGAAAGAGAAGTATATTGTCATATCTTTGTTTGCTTTATATGTGTTGTTTACAAGTTTTCTATTTAATTCTTATCAAGAAATAGGTCAAGGTCTTTCTCGTATTGTTGTATCTCCATCCATCTTAGTAAGTGACTACTTTAGTATTGGAAACATTGGTGCTTCTTTTTTTAATGCCGGAGCATTAATGTTAGCGATGATTGTTATTGCGTTTGTTTCTAAGGCAAGCATGAATGGTCCTGTCATATCCGCAATTATTACGATTGGTGGCTTTGCTCTATTTGGGAAAAACTTACTTAATGTGTGGCCATTAATACTTGGTGCATTTTTACATTCACGATTTCAAAAACAAGCGTTTAGTCGTTTTATCTTACCCGCCTTTTTTGGTACTGCATTAGCACCACTTGTTAGTCAAGTGGCGTTTGGATTTGCTGATTTGCCATATTCGACATTTGTGGCCATTGGTGCTGGGTTAATAGCTGGTTTTGTTTTACCACCTTTAGCAAATTCATTTATTCGGTTTCATCAAGGGTTTAACTTATACAACATTGGATTTACAGCAGGTGTGACGGGGATGATATTTATGTCTTGGTTTCGTAGTCTGAACTTACAAAATCCATCAACACTGATTGTACATCAAGGAAGCAACACAGTGCTTTTACTTTGGTTAGTAGTGTTGTTTGCTTTGATGATCATTCTTGGACTTTTAAAGAAGGTAACATTAAAACAAACATTGGATCTAAATAAACAATCTGGTCGTTTGGTTTCAGACTTTGTAACGACACAAGGTTTTTATGTTTCTTTGCTAAATATGGGAGTTGTAGGGCTACTTGCAACAGCCTATGTGATTATCGTTAATGGTCAACTCAATGGGGCAACCATTGGTGGCATTTTTACCATTGTAGGTTTTGGTGCTTTTGGTAAGCATGTTAGAAATATTACACCACTATTTATTGGAGTTGCTTTAGCTAGTAGCTTTATGATTTTTGAAATAAATACTACTCCAGCAGTATTAGCAGCACTCTTTGGGACGACCTTAGCTCCTATTGCGGGGACATATGGTCCATTTGTAGGCATTATTGCAGGAATGTTTCATATGGCTGTCGTGTTTAATGTTGGGTTTGTCCATGGAGGATTAAACTTATACAACAATGGATTTGCAGGCGGTTTTGTTGCAGCCTTTTTAGTACCAATCATCAATTTTGTTCTAAAAAAAGAAAGTGAGTAAATTAGGATGAACAGTGAACAAAGCAAAGCAATTAAAATGATTAATGAAGTAATGATTTACTTTTTTAATCACCATTTCTCTGATTTAGAGATGTCATTAAATGTCAAAGAAAAGAAAACAGTAATATCGGTGAGTGGTTACTCAAAAACACAACCAGATGATTTGGTTGAAGTGAGTGAATCACTTTTGCATCCACGTCAACCGGAAGTAGAAGAATATTATTGGCGATTACTTGGGACAAACAATAAGACAAATCAACTTCATTTATTAGGTGCACTAGTTGATGATGTATCGATCATGTATGAAGAAAATCTTTTGACAGTACAGCTTATTCGGCATCATATTTAAATAAATATGTATGTTGAGCCTTCAAATACTCAAAGCTAAAAAACTATGCTACACTTTAGTTAAGAAAAGAGTGATGACATGAATAAGATCAATGAGCAACAGCGAACCCAACAAAGCATTGCCCAAGTTATTGAAGAAGTAAGCAATGTAATTGTAGGTAAAGAAGAAGTAATCAAGTTAACCATTAGCGCTATGTTAGCAAGTGGTCATGTACTTTTTGAAGATATTCCAGGTGTTGGTAAAACAACGCTTGTGAAGGCACTAGCAAAAGCACTTCAAAGCACCTTTGGTCGTGTGCAGTTTACACCAGACTTGTTGCCAAGTGATATTTTAGGTGTGTCGATGTTTGATTTAAAATCTCAGTCATTCACTTTTAAAAAAGGACCAGTGTTTGCCGATATTATGCTTGCGGATGAAATCAATCGAACAACTCCTAAAACACAATCAGCACTTTTAGAAGCGATGAATGAAAAACAAGTGACCATCGATAATCAAACATACCCACTTAATGAACACTTTTTTGTGCTTGCAACACAAAATCCAATAGAGTATGAAGGGACATATCCACTAATTGAAGCTCAGCTTGATCGCTTTTTGTTTAAACTCACATTAGGGTATCCTACACTTGAACAAGAAAAAATGTTATTAATCAATCAAGAGGATAAACCTTATTTATCTGTACGTGAAGTCATGAGCAAAGATCAAATTACTCAACTAAAACAACAAGTAAGTAAAGTGTTTGTTCATGAGAAGATTGCTGAGTACATCATGGATATAGTAAAAGCAACTCGTCAACACGATAAGATTAAATTAGGTGTGAGTCCTCGAGGTTCATTAGCGCTAATCAAAGCTGCTAAAGCGTATGCGATCGTTTCAGGTAGAGATTATGTGTCATTGGATGATGTAAAAGCATTGGTTGTACCGACATTTTCGCACCGTATCATATTAAATAATCGATACAGACAAACATTTGATCAATCTGATCAATTGCTTCAAGAATTATTAAAGTCGATTAAGATACCAAAAATCCCTGTATGAAATTAAGCATTACTTCATGGTTAAATAATACATTTTGGATCGCACTTTTTATTGGTGTTCTTTTTCATGCTATAACCTTTGGGTTTACAGCTTCATGGATTTTAGTCTTTGTGTTGTTTGGTTTGTTTGTGTTTAATGTTGTAACCTTGTTATTTCCACTGTTTTACTTAGAAATCAAACAACAGGACACAATTATTATTGATCCTGAAAACCAGTATAATCATTATGTCACAATCAAACATCGTAATAATCGTGTTATTTATTTACCATACTTAAAGATTACAGTATCATTTGATAAACCTAAAATGAAAAGTACATCAAAGGTTTTATCGTTTTATAAATCAAGTGTCCAACTTCCTGTTTCTCTAAATAAGTTATCACGTGGAATGTATAAACGACCTGATGTTAAGATAGTAGCTACTGATTTCTTTTCTATCTTTTATAAAGCAACACATAAACGTTTGTTATCCACTATTTATGTGCTTCCTCAACTAGAAGATGAAGCCACAAACTTGCTTATTACTAAACACTTAGCATACGTGCTCAATTTAAAAAAGAAAGACATTCAAAAGTCATTTGAACTTAATAAACTTAAAGAGTACACTGTAGGTGATAACACTAAGCTTATTGATTGGAAAACAACATCAAAAACACAAACATTAACCATTAAAGAGATGGAGTTTGAAAAGAAAAAAGAAACGTACTTTATTTTTTGTTCTAGTGAAGGTAAGCATTATGAATATTTACTCTCAGTATTTTATACATTAGTGATGAATGTTTTAAATACTTCATTCTTTGGTGTTATTAACCAAGTTGACTACAACAATCAAGTCAGACAAGTTGATTTTGCTTTGCTTTCTGCGGATAATAGAAACAAGCAAGTATTATACACGTTGCATGAGTATATTTGTGAAGATAGCAACAAAGTGATCTTTATACCCTCAATAGATGAATCACTACTCAAACAATTGCAGCGTGAAGAGGCTGAAAACACACTATTAATTACTGTAAACGCAAATAAAGAGTTTGTTGTTTATCAAAGTGTTGGAGGTGTGTATGAAAAAAGTTGAATATTTCATTGGTAATAGTCTTGTCTTTATGTTTGTCTTTAGCATAGCTCAAACGTTTTTAAGCATGTCTTCTTTTAACAGAGCGACTCCAATTATAGTTTTTATTATTGTTGTGATGTTGTTGTTGCAACATAGTAAAAGCAACATTATTAAAAGTGCAGGTATCTTTATAGCACAATTAGTTATGATGTATGCGTATTTACAACAAGGCGAATCATTTTTTGTTTGGCTTACAACATTGGTTGAACAAACTCAAGAAGCAATCTCTTTTGTCTTTGTAAGTAGTATTGCTATATTACCCAATACATTAGGTGTGATGCTTGTAGGATTGTTTATTATTTTAATGCTCGTATTGACGATGACTTTGAAACAATGGAAAGTTGCATTTATCATTCAATTGGCATACTATTTACTATTAATTGGTCTTAATCAAGTTCGAGTTACAAATCATGTTTTAATGTTTGCTTTTGCATCCATGCTATTGGCTGCATGGCAAATCCTCCAACAAACCAACACCGAAAAAAGTGCGATAAAAACAATCGTTGTTTTAACGGGAATTGTAAGTTTAATCGTAGTTGGATCGTATCAAATACCAAATTCATTTCCAATAACGTATCAAAATATACAAACTCAAACCATTGAGCTACGACGTGAATTATCTGATAGTTTGTTTAGAACTTTAGAAAGACTTGGTGATTCTACCGGGTTAACACTTCAATCAGGCTTTAGTGAAAACGATAGCTACTTAGGTGGTCCAATGACCACAAGTAAAAGAATTGTGTATGAAACGATACAAAGTCAACCAACGTATTGGAGAATTGAGTCAAAAGAGATTTACACATCTAAAGGATGGGAAACAAGAACAATGCCAAATCAAATGGTTCGTTCTCCATTTAATGTAGACTTTAATTTTGAAAATTATTCATCACAAACAGAAACCATTCGATTTACAACATCAAGAGATAACATTACGTTTATTCCTATACCTTATGGTAATGTTACGGTTAGTTTTTCAGATCGCTTTTATCGATTAAATTCCACTTATTATGAATCAGAAAATCATCGTATACGTACAGACAACCTTCGTGAAGATGAACTAGTGGATGTTGTTATTCAATATCAACGACCTATCTATTATGAACAACAACTTATAGATTCAAAAGCAACCTCACTTAATCCAGCAAACCCATACATTCAACTTCCAGATACACTTCCTCAACGAGTTGTTGATTTGGCGTTTATTATAACTGAAGGTGCGAAAAATGATTATGAAAAAGTAAAAATGATAGAAAACTATTTAACAAATCCAACTAATTTTACATACACATTATCAAATGCAGAGTTTGTTCCTTATAATCGAGATTATGTGGATTTCTTCTTATTTGACACACAGCGAGGATATTGTGAGCATTTTTCTAGTGCCATGACCATCATGCTAAGAGCGTTAAACATTCAAGCTCGATGGGTAAAAGGATATTCACCAGGAGAAGAAATTACTCCTCAGTTTTCCGATAAAAGAGAATTTCAAATTATTGAAGCCAATGCACATGCATGGGTAGAAGTATTTTTTGAAAATGTAGGATGGATTCCTTTTGAACCAACACCTTCTTTTTCGTTTAATCATGAATCACCATCAACACCAATAAATGAAAATAACAATAACTCAGAAAATAACGATCCAAATGAACCTTCCAATCCAAATGATCCTTCAAACCCTGATGAAATACCATTTGAAGATGAAGCTGGTAATTTACCAGATGCTGGTGGACCTACTCAAGGAGATGAAGACGGACTAAACTTTGATATTACTCTTCCTTCACCATTAGCTTCTGATAATTTCTTTTGGATTATCTTTGCTAGTTTATTGTTAGTAGTAGGAAGTATAATGTACTATTTACGTGCATACTTATCGTTGTTGAAAATACAAGCACGATTTAAAAAGCAGAAACCAACCTCATTAAAAGAGTTAGTTTCTTACTTGTATAAAGCTTTAGAGCACACACAAGATAAAAATCATAGCGACACATATTTAGAGTATGTTGCTAAGTTAAGTTGGTTAACTACACAACCACAACTAATAAAGTTAAGTAAACAAACAGATGCTATTTTCTATGGTAAGCAACCTGATACTGTTGTAAATCAAGAACATGAAAATTTGTTTCACAGTATTATGAGTCAATGTTTAGATAGAGTGAAAAAACAACGAATTGAGCAACTAGATCCAAGACCATTACTTCAAGCAAGTGGTCTAATACGTTATCAAAAATACTAATGAATAGACATATTCACGATTATATGTATCATGGAGAAAATCGAAAAGACCAGTTTTTTGAAGGATGGTATTTTAAGCATGTCAGTGTAGATAATAACTTTAGTTTTGCACTTATACCAGGGATATCTAAAAACAGGGATGATCCTCATGCATTTATTCAACTTATCATGACTCCATCGATGATTGTGAAGTACTTTCGTTTTGATAGCCATGATTTTACAACCAATGAAAAGCCATTTTTTGTAAAGATAAAAAACAACACGTTTTCATTTGAAAAAGTACATGTCCAATTAAAAGAAGGTGGTTTTTCTTTTAGTGCACACATAAACTATCGTAGGCTCACTCCTATTCATCAATCATTTATTTTTCCTAACATCATGGGGCCATTTAGTTATTTACCAAAAATGGAATGCAATCATGGTGTGATAAGTATGAACCACGTATTTAGTGGTGAATTAAGAGTAAATGACAACTTGTATCACTTTCATAATGAAAAAGGGTATATTGAAAAAGACTGGGGAATTTCATTTCCAAAGAAATACGTATGGTTACAATGCAATCATTTTAAAGACAACACGTTATCGATGATGGGAAGTATTGCTCTTATTCCTTATCTTACTATGTCTTTTGAAGGAATCATCTTCAACATTGTGTTTAACAACAAAGAATATCGCTTTGCAACGTATAATTTTTCAACATTCAAACTAGAAAAAACTGATGAAAATACAAGAAAAATAGTTCTTAAAAAGGGTAAATATCGTTGTGAGATAACTGCCACCATTACAAAAGTAGCATCATTAAAATCTCCAAGGTTTGGTAAAATGAGTGAACTAATCAAAGAAGGATTAGAAGGAGAAATCTCCTTAACCTTATATAAAGATAATCAGCTTATTGTTTCATCAAAAGGAAATCATGCAGGAGTAGAATTTGTAGGGTATTAGAAATGTCTTTGATCATTATGCAACAGCTACTTAAATGAGTAGCTTTTTTAATGGATTTTTCAATACTTTTTTTAATGGATTTTTCAATAAATTATTGTAAAACAATAATTTGGAGGGTGCATGAAGAAAAAGCTAAACATCATATGGATAATGATCGCTCTTGTGTTTGTGGGTTCTTTCGTGTTGTTTTTGAACATACAAGATATCACAGAGTTTAACATTGCTTTGTTATTAGGTTGTCCAATATTATGGACAACAACGAACTTACGACAACTTTCTTTATCATCAGCGTTTAACAATGCTCTAGCTTGGATAATCTTTATTTTTATTGGATGTATACCAGTAATAATTGGATGGTTGTTGTTTAAAAAAGATAAAAACAACAAAGTCATTTTGATTTTAACCGTATTCTTTTCAGCAATGATATATTATTTGTTGTATGGTCTATTAAATGGATGGTTTGTTCAACCGTTGATGATAGAAAGCCAATCTATGTTACAAGAGATCTTAGCATTTATTGTTTCAATATTACTTCTATTTTCATTATTGGCAATTTGGGTTGCATACATAATAAATCATGCTAAACATCGAACCTTTTTGTTAGCAAACTTTCAGTTTGTATTAGGTGCTGTAGCGATTGTGATTACGGTTATGTTGGCATCGAGTGTAGCTATTCTACAACTGAGTGAACCACAACATGATTTTTTATCTTTGCTTTCCTTTTTTATGTTTTTTCCTCAACTTCTTATGATTGCTTTGATTGTAAAAGTAATTGAGTTGCTTGATAAGATGAAGGACGAATTATTTTCAGTTAGTCTGTTAAAACCACTGCATGATATTGTGAGACTATCAAAGGCAATTGTTATAATTTCCTTAATACTGCCAATTGCACATGGCTTAGTACAACTTTCACTTGCACTACAGTTATTAAATATTGATGTATTGCTAATGGTTCCACTAATTGAGTTGATGGTTGCGTTTGTCATTATGGTTGTTAGTGAACTCTTAGTAAAAGCAATAAAGACCGATCAAGAAAACAGGCAGTTTGTTTAATATGGCAATTAAAATTAATCTGGATGAACAACTTAAACGCAACAACATTACGTCAAAACAACTATGTGAAAAAGTTGGAATTACAGAAGCAAACATGTCCTTATTAAGAACAGGGCAAGTAAAGGGAATTCGATTTAATACACTAAATAAAATATGTTTTTATTTAAACTGTGATGTTGGTGATATATTGCAGTTTGATGGAAATTTACTGGAGGAAGACGATGAGAATTAAACAAGTATTGGTGTTGTTGTTAGTGTTAAGTGGGTGTACATTAGCTTCACCAATAAAAGAAAACAATCAAGATAGTGAAAACCCAGGGCAAGATGACAATGTATTTGTAGGGATGTATTTAACAACCAATAATGAAACTCTTGGTGATATAAAAATCTTTGATAGAAGCGATAAAACACAAACATATTTTATTGTGGATGAACAGAAAGAAAATGATCAGACATACTCTTTTTCTGAAACTTCAGGAAAGTTTATTAACTCTCATGTTGGATATCACGTAAAAGATGAAGGTAGGACAATCACATTTGTTGCTGATGTTCCTGTTGTATCTACAAAGGAAGAAATCATTAGTGCTCATCAAATATATAGAGACAAAGATGGGAAATATAACACTCAACCTGTTGCTAATTACTTTAGCAGTAATTTATCATCACTTACATTTAACTCAACTAAAACCAATACAATAAATGATGAAGAAGTAACCGATGAGTTTGACATCGTCATTAACTTTATACCCTTTGATCCATTAGTACAAGCAAAAGTCATCATCATGGATAGCAATTACACAACGCTAAGCTCGATGATAATCGATGATCTAGAAAACATAGAAATTACATCCCAAAATGAAATGGTATTAATTGAAGAAACAAGGATAAATGGTGAAAACATTGAGTATAAAACAGTGATAATATACACATATCAACAAGTTAAAGATGAAAATAACATGCAACACATAGTTATAAAAGAAGGTGATAGTATCTTTGGTGATGTTCAAGTCATCACGATTACTGCAACACCATAACAAACAAAACCCTTGATCAGTCCAGATCAAGGGTTTTCTAAAGAAAGATTAATAAGCTTTTATGGTTGAGGATTGTTAATGACACCTGCAAAATATACAATATCAAAGTTTGGATCGACAATCATTAGTGTAAATGGACGATTAATGTGCATCACAGCATCAGACATTGGCATCGATTCATTACGCATTTCAACTTTTGTCATTGCGGCAGCTTCTGTGCCTTTTTCATCAATAGCTAAGAATGTTTTTTGCGTGACATCCGCTACATGTAGTCCAGTTTTTGTAGCATCAGTAGCCATGTTATTAAAGTTAGCCAATGAACTATCAAACGCTGCGATCATCCCTTGATCTATTAAATAGTCTTTGAGCTTCATCGTAAGCTCGATTTGAACCTTTGGCATTTGCAAATCAACGGAAACATTGCTCATGGTCTTTGAAGCGCTTAATAAGTCACTGATTGAAAGTGAACCATTCTCTTTTGGTAATCCAACAATCATCTTTAACTCACTATCTTTATAAGGAAGTGCAATAAACTGACCGTATTGGTTTTCACTATAATCAAAACGATCAAGTATCGCCATGGTATCTACCTCTTGATTTAAAAATGGACGTTTAATTGTCATTTCCTTTTCAAAAGGAATTAGCCAATCCCCCTTAAAATACAAGGTATTAATTAAAAACATTTGTGTTAATGGATGAATAGGTTCATCGATTGCAGTTTTTATCTTTTCATTAGTCGCATCGGATACCCAATTATTAATATCATCGACCATTTTTTGTGAGTTAAAATCACCAGTTGCAATCATCGGAGCATAGTACTCTTTGTTTGTATCTAAAAATGAAGTCAATACTCTTTCTTTAAAGGTATCTCTTATCCATATCGAATTGGTTAAATGAAGCTTAATACCTTGTTGATTAATCATCGATAACTGCATGTCTTTAAGGTGTTGATGCATTGTTTCTAAACTCAATCCATCAAGATGCAAAGCTGCCAACATTTCATCTTGTGTTTCATCTATGGCACCTGTGGCTGTCATTGCTAGTGCTAACATTAAACTAGGTGCTGAAACAAAGACATTTTGTTGTTGATCATTAAAACTGTCAATCATCGCATCCGATAATGAAACTGTTGCATTTGCAATGGTTTGATCAATGGATGTTGGAACTTTTTTTGAAGATAAATACCCCTTTGAATCAAGTAGTGGGGTGTATGCTTTTGGTTGTAAGGTACATCCGGTAAACAACAATAAACAACTAAGTATTAGTATCGTCTTTTTCATACAACCACCTCCTATTTTTAGTATAAAACGATTATTTTTAAATGCATAAAAAATGGTATAGGATGCAATAATTTAGGCCAACATGCATCAAAAATGTTGTTTTGTATCTTCTTATAATTTCTCAATCAAATCATCCAACCAACTTGTTAGCTTTTCTGAGGCTTGTTTAGCCATCTTTACCACATGATGATGATCATGTTTCTTTTGTTGTATTCCTGTTGCCATGTTAGTTACAACCGCAAAGGCGAGTACTTCAACACCCATATGATTGCAAGCAATGGTTTCAGGTACGGTACTCATACCAATCAGATCACAACCCATATTAGAAAATGCACGGATTTCAGCTCTTGTTTCATAATAAGGACCAGAGAAAAAACCATAAACTCCTTCCTTGTATGGTAGCTTTAAATGTTGCGCACTTTCTTTAGCAATCGATTTTAAGCGGTTGCTATAAGGTTCTGTCATATCAGGAAAGCGAGGGCCTAAAAGATCATCATTTTCTCCAATAAGGGGATTGTTGCTCACTAAACTGATAAAATCATCAATAACAACAATATCACCAGGGGTGTAGTCTTTATTAATTCCACCACAAGAATTAGTTAAAATCATTGTTTGTACACCAAGTTGATGTAGTACATAATATGGAAAGACAACTTGCTTCATGGTGTATCCTTCATAATAATGAAAACGACCTTGCATGAGTACCACATGTTTATCTTTAAATTTTCCAAACAACAATGATCCCGCATGACCAACAACAGTGGTCGTTGGAAAATGTGGGATATCATTATAAGCTATTTCAATACGATCACTAATAGCATTACTTAAATCTCCTAAACCAGATCCAAGTACTAGACCCATCGTTGGGGGTGATTGGATTCTATTCTTTAAGTATGAGGCACTTTCCAATATTTTTTCACGATAGTTTAACATTTTTCTCTCCTTGTTCTTTTTCTATACTGTAGCATGCTCTTAAGGACATTAAAAGAAACAAATCTTCTTTTGTTGTTAATATCAATGTCCTACTAAAAGTATTATCTTGATAAGTATAATTATTGAAAAATCAGGTGGGTTTTATATGTATTAAAGTTCTTTTTTTGTTTGTGAACATATACAATGATAAAAAGAGGTGGCTAACATGGCTATTGAAACAATGGATTATAAAACAATAAAAAAAGAAAATGACTGTGAGTTAAGAGAGATTGAATATGCAACGTTCATTAAGAGTATGGATACAACATACTCTGGAGGTTCTGGTTTTCAAAAGCTATTTAATTATATTTCAGGAAACAATCAATCCAATCAGAAGATTTCAATGACAGCACCGGTTCTTCAAAGTAAACAAGACCAATTAAACATTGCTTTTGTATTACCAAAACATATGAATAAAAAAGCACCTTTAGCTAAAGGTGATGATGTCGTTATTGAAACCATAGAAAATAGGAAGTTTGTGTGTATCAAATTTAAAGGTTCAAATTATAAGAAAATGATTCCTTTAAAAGAACAACAACTACGAAATTGGGCAAATCATCAACAACTACCATTAGAGCATACTGTTCATTTAGCACGTTATAATCCACCATTTGTTCCTGGACTATTTAGAAAAAATGAACTTTGGATTTTTGTCACTCAAAACGATGAGCATTAGATTAGCTACAATAATAATTATTGAGGTTTACGTAAAATCTTCTCCATAGACTTACCTTTAGCAAGTTCATCAATTAATTTGTCTAAATAACGAATTTTTTGCATGTAAGGATCTTCGATATCTTCTACTCTTACTTTACACACAACCCCTTTAATTAATGAAGCGTAGGGATTAAAATAAGTGGCTTCATCAAAGAATGTTTGAAAGGAAACTTCTTTTTCTAGTTGTTGTTGAAGCTGCTTTTGAGTGTATCCTGTTAACCAACAAATGATTTGATCAACTTCACTTTTACTTCTGTTTTTTCGCTCAGCTTTTTGCACATAATATGGATATACTTCCACAAAGGGTGTTTCTATGATTGATTTTCTTTTCATACATTTACCTCAATGTAAGTATATCACAGCGTAAGAAGGAAGATTGTATTTTTACTTTAACCATAAAAGCCAACAAACCAAAGAAATGTGATAAAATAAAGCAAATGAAGATGCACGTAGTTGAGAGTAATCAATACGATAAAATTAATAAAATGAAAGGGACACTATGGAAGAATTGCATGATTTTTATCAAAAGATAGAAAATGAGAAGCATAGGCAAAGAGTTCAAGAGATTTTACATTGGATTAAAAGCAACTATGATTTATTAGAACTTGTGGTTAAATGGAACCAACCGATGTTTGTTTATAACAAAACGTTTATTATTGGTTTTAGTGTTGCGAAAAAACACATTGCAGTTGCGCCAGAGCAAGCATGTATTAAGCGTTTTTCGGATGACATTAAAGAGTTGGGGTATGATCATACACAAGAAATTATTCGACTACCTTGGGATAAAGAAATTGATTATAATCTTCTTAAAAATATGATTGAGTTTAATATTGTGGATAAGCAAGGATATACCAAGTTTTGGAGATAAAAAAACTACCAAAGGGGAAATGGATATGAAGAAAAAAATTATAATAATGCTTGTCATAGTTGGAGTATTGAGTGCTATTGTTGTATCGTCTGGAACATATAACATCGATTATCTATTTAATGGTAAACTCAATGAAGTTACAATCGTAGATTTAAGCGATGATTATAAAATCAGTGTGGAAGATGAACAATCACTTAGTAAACTGCAAAGTGTGTTTTTTAATAAGTTTACTAGAACACTTGGACCAACCACAAGCGAAGGTGGAAACTATCGAGTTTCGTTTATGTATCAGAATGAAACATTAACCTTTGACTTAATTTTAAATAATAATGCACAAAGTGATTCTTATGTTAAATATCATAATCAGTTAAAAGACTACAATCTTACAAGTAGTGATGTAGCCTTCATTCATGAACTTCTAAATCAAACCAACTAAAAATAAAAGAGCACGATGTGCTCATTTAATGTTTTTATTCGTCTTCTGGATCTACCCAGTCAAGAGAACGTTGAACTGCTTTTTTTACGTTTGCATAATTTTGTACAAACTTTTGATGTAAGCATTTTACTAGATGACCAAATTTATTGAATATTATTGTTCTGGAAATTTACTCCATTGATACTACGTATTTTGCCATTTTTCTTGCTTAATACTGTTAATATCAAATACTACTAATAGACTTAACTTTTTTGATAGTGACTGGCCAACATTTTTTACAGCATCATTACTTATGTTATTTTATCACTTAATTCTTGTGCAAGTTTAATTAACATGTCACTGTCTTTTAATCCATTAATAAGACGTTTAGGTATTTGACTTAAACCAACTTGAGCACCAATAAGTGCACCTGTAAGCATTGCGCGTACTTGGTTTTGACCACCACCATTAATGGCATGTAAAACACCACTTTCAAAATCATCACTAAATCGTGCAGCTAAATAATACGCTGCTGGAAGCATATGATAAATAGCGCATGGCATGCCATACACTAATGATGCTTTCCATGCTGGTTCAATGATAATAGTAGGGTCTTTTGCGGCTAATGCCATATAAGAAGGTGATAATAAAGCATCAGGGGATGCAAACAAACCTTCATTTGGTGGTGCTTTTTCACCTTTTTTAGGGGTAGTTAAGTTACTTGATGTTACGGCATGAAAAGGAATTTCTTTTCGATATACTTTTTTCATTAACTTATTGCTTAGCTGATCATCAAGTTTTTCACCTTGAATTAGCATTGCCAACACAAGATTAAAAGCAACGGATAATGATCCTACTACATCATCTTTTTGTGTCATTGCTGTGTTTTTTGCAATGAGTAGGCTTAGACTTTTTAAATCATTAGCATATAAAATAGCTAGTGGTATGTTTCTTTCAAGTGATTCAGTGGTATCACTATTACTAGAAACTTCATCCCAAGGCTTGTTTTCAATAACACGTTTTTGATACAAATGACGCATCACTTGACTAGTGTATCCTCCATAACCTCCCATTGGTGTTCCATCTAGTTGTGGCAGTATTTCTTTATCCATCATGGCAAAGTAAGTATCATGAGAATAATCTTTTTCTTTCACCAAATATTGTGCTGTTTTTACAAGTATCCATCCTTGTTGAGATAGTTCACCTGCTTTTAATTGACCATGATATCGATCAGCTTTAGGATCGGTATAATCATCAATCCATGTACCATATTCTTTGTGTAGCTCATTTAAGTCATAATACCAATGTGGTCCTACTCCAAGTGCTTCACCAATGAGTGAACCAATAAATGCTCCTTGTGCTCTATCTTTTTGTGTTGTCATATTGACTCCTTTTTTCATTTTAATAACAATAACATTACTTTTGAAAAGTCTAACTTGTTCAAAGGTTTTGTATACCATCATTTGTTAACTACTAGATTCAATGTATGCTATTTTTGTTAAGGTTACAATAAAGATGCATGGATGATACAAGAATTATCAATTTTACTGCTAAAAGAAAAAACCCATCAATCAAGAAATCACTTTTATGAATATGTTATAATACTAGCAAAGACATTAATAAAAGGGGGTAGATTCATGAATAAGAAGCTAATAGAAACTATTGTTGTTTTTATTTTTTTTGTGTTGCTTTTAAACTTAATTGCATCGATTATCGTATTAATTGATGAAGCAGCGTCAACCATTGATTTGGATCGAATCATATATTTGCATATGTTAGGCTCATTTTTAGTAATACTAGTTGGTTTATTACTTGAAAGAAAAACAGTGATAAGTATTATTAAAACAAAGACGATATCTTTTAATGCATCGTTAATGCCAAGTTTGATTTTACTTGTCGTTGGATTTTTGCATCCAGTTTTCTACATGAAAATTGAAGTATTTACAATTGAAAGACCTTTTCCAATTGGTGATTTTGGTATGAATATACTATATTCACCACTGTTTCAAGGAAGCAGTATCCAATATTTAATAGTGTTGTTTGCGACAGTAACAATTATTAAAAATCTAAGTAAAAAAGATAAAATCAATACATAAGACAAACAATGAACGTGAGAAAGGTAATTATTTGATGGATAAAGAAAAGAAGGTAGGAAAATTTGCGTATTATTTTGCATGGTTTATCGTTTTAACACAAATTCCAATTGTCGCTGTAGCAATTAAAGGTGAAAACCTCGAAATTTGGAGAGTTGTTTTTTCAATTATTGCAGTGGTAGCATTTACTCCTGATATTATTAAGTATCGAAAACAAAACAATCATTAAAGTTTATTCACGAGACACTTATGTTAACAGTGCATTAAATATAACTTCAATAACAAAAGCTAAGTTTCTATTTGAATCATAGAATAGGCTCACGTCGAAGTTATCTTTAAGGGGTTTAGTCTTTACAATCGTGTAAGGTATTATTTATAATTTGATTAATCCTCACTAGAATGTGTGGTAGTTGAGTTGTATATTGTAGTTTTCAGCTTAGAAATAGAAGTACTACAGTAGGAAATACCATGAATAAACAAGAAAAAATATGATGTTGAAGATAAAATTAAAAGATGTACTCGTTATTTTAGTTTTTGGGTTGGCGTTTTTAATATATTATTGGAGCACTTTTTTACAATATCATAAAGTCATGAAAATTCGGATATAAAAGAGATTTTAGATAAAGAGATAATTTCATTAAAAGAACGTTATGAAATTCCAGCACTTGGAATCGCAATTGTAAACGATGGTGAGATAGTTTATCAAAATGCATTTGGTATGTTGGATGTGAATCAGAGAATTGAATACACAATAAATTCACCTATTCGAGTCCAATCCATTTCCAAATCAGTAACCTCTATTGCAATTGCAAAACTTGTGGATGAGTATAACCTTGATGTTAATCAACCATTAGGCGAGTTTATTAACTTATCTAACCTTAACATTGAAAAGTCAGCTTTAAAAAGCGTTACCATTGAAGAATTACTAACTCATACTAGCGGTTTGACCCTAGGTGATATTTTTGCAATGTATGATCCTTATGCACCAATACCAACTTTAAAAAAATCACTTGAAAGAGCAATTGATTTTAATTCTTCAATGGCAAATAAGTTTTATTATTCCAATACAGGTTATAATTTACTTGAATGGATTATCGAGCAAGTAATTCATCAATCATTTGAGCAATATGTAAAAAATGAAGTATTAGATCCACTTAACATGACTAATTCAACTTTTGATTTTCATGCTTTAAAAAATAAACCAAAGCTTGCAGGATACAGCATTACTCATAAGCCTATTGCAATGTATGTGTATGCCGAAAAGGGCTCTGGTGAACTCTTTTCAACCCTTAATGATATGACAAAGTTTATAAACTATATGTCTACGATCAATGATTCTGATTGGTTGGATTTAAATTTGACATTTAAAACTAAAATGCTTCAAGTTAATGCAGAAGATATAGGCATTTATAATTTTGTGTATGATGGTTATGGATATGGATTTTATATTGAAACATTAAAAGAGAATGATTTTTCGATTGCCCATGGAGGACAAGGTGCAGGTGTTATGAGTCATTTTCATGTATTACCAAATGAGCAAAGCGGAGTTGTAATACTGACAAATAGCCAACGAAGTTGGCCTATGATTGCGCATGTTTTATCGTTGTATCGAAGAATGTATGGGTTTAACATGATAAAAATGGAATCTTTAATATATATTGAAGCAACTAGTTTTGCAATAGTAGGGTGCTTGGTTGGGGGGGTTAATATTAAGTTTAAAGCGACTGAATGAAATGATAAGACACAAACGTATTGTTTCATCTAAACGATATTTTATATGTTCATTAGTGGTTGTTGGAGTTATTACATGGAGTTTAAGCCAAGATTATTTATTGCTTACTTCAGTGTTGCCTATGAGTGGCTTTGCAATATTAATAAGTTTACTTTTATTAGCGCTAAGTTACTTAATTCGACCAATAATTGGACGATTTGTTCAACGATAAATACACCATATAGTTACCTGAAGAGAAGGTTGTATTTAGTTGATGTTTTATAGTCTTTTCATAATAGTTGTTTGAAGAAAACCATAAAAATAACAATGAAGTAATATTAGTTTAGTCCATGCTAAGCCTGAAGTTTATTTGATTTAATACATAATGAGACTATTATTCAATCTTAATGTGGTACATGTTGTATCGATAATTTTTCATATTTTAGATAGTATTAGTTGCATTCTATTTAAAAAATGATATTATATATATACCCCCCGCCCGTATATTATGTGTGGTGAGGAGGTAATTAGCATAAAACCAAAAATGGTTTAGAAAAGGGAGAATATGAAGAAATATAGTTTTCGAATTGGACTTATGATTGTGGTGCTATTGTTAGCTACAATTATGTTTTATGACAATAAAGACAAGTCAGAGGAGTTTTTAGTCCGTAATGACTTACAAGATATGAGTGTTGAAGAGATTGTGGCAAGTTTAGAAGATAAAAGAGATGAGCCTATCGGATTTCAAGCAGGAATAACATCCACTAAACTGTTGCTTAGTGATGAAGAGGATACAGTAGAAATAGATTTGCCAAAGGATCAGTTTTACTTATCTGTTGCACCATACATTAACCAAACTCATCCATGTGGCATACACAATTTAGTGACTTGCCAAGGAGAATTAGCTAATGTAGCACTAAAAGTCTTAGTTACAGATTCAACGACCAACGAAGTTATTGTGGATAGTGAAGTACATACTTATTCAAATGGTTTTGCAGGATTATGGTTACCTAAAGATAGAGTATTAACAATTACAGTTACATATGAAAGTTTACAGTCAACCAAACAGATTTCTACATCAGAAGATGATAATACATGTGAAACAACCATGAGATTACTGTAAAAGCATAAGTGATTTGTAGTTAAAGAAAGAGGTGAAATGTATGAATGAAGAACATAATCATAGCGCTGACAATCAACATAATCATCATGAAATGATGGTTAATGATTTTAAGAATCGATTTTTAATATCCTTTATTCTCATGATACCAATTTTGCTTTTATCACCAATGATTCAATCATTTCTTAGTGTTGATTGGAGATTTTCTTATGACTATTTGATATTGTTTCTATTATCGACTGTTTTAATAATTTATGGAGGCAAACCATTTTTTCTTGGTAGTATTGATGAGTTAAAAAGGAAAGAACCTGCAATGATGACATTAATTGCTTTTGCAATTAGTGTAGCATATGTTTATAGTTCGTTTGTGGTTTTTTGGGATGTTGGTACTGACTTCTTCTGGGAGTTAGCGACATTAATGGTTGTGATGCTCTTGGGTCATTGGATTGAAATGAAATCTGTGATGGGAGCTTCTAATGCGTTGGATGAATTGTTGAAACTGATGCCAGAAAAAGCACATGTCATTTTAGAAAGTGGCGAAACGAAAGATGTATTAGTCAACCAGTTAAATAAAGGTGACTATATATTAGTGAAACCAGGTGAGAAAATACCTATTGATGGTGTTGTTTTTGAAGGGGTTTCAGAGGTGAATGAGTCGATGGTTACAGGTGAATCTACACCAGTTCCCAAGAAAAAAGGTGATGAAATCATCGGAGGCTCAATTAATGGAGAGGGTATACTAAAGTTTGAAGTAGTTAAGGTTCAAGACGAGACCTTTTTATCTCAAGTAGTTAAACTTGTAAGAGAAGCTCAACAATCAAAATCTAAGACACAAAGGCTTGCAGATGTAGCTGCTAAATGGTTGTTTTATGTTGCAGTAGTAGCAGGATCAATCACACTTGTCACTTGGTTATTAGTGGGGGAAGAGTTTAGCTTTGCAATTGAAAGAGCAGTGACAGTAATAATAATAGCATGTCCTCATGCATTGGGCTTGGCTACACCTCTTGTAACAGCAATATCAACAAATATTGGTGCAAAAAGTGGATTGTTAATTAGAAATCGACACGCCTTTGAAAACGCTCGAAATGTTGATGTTGTTGTTTTTGATAAAACAGGGACATTAACTGAAGGAGAATTTGGTGTCACAGATATTAAAGAAATAGATGTTGAGCAATCGTATTTACTAAGTTTGGCTTATTCACTAGAGTCGAATTCTGAGCATCCGATTGCAAAAGGCATAGTTAAAGAAGCTAAAAAAAGAGAGTTAAAACTACAAGAAGTTCAAGATTATCAATCATTACCTGGAAAAGGATTACAAGGTTCAATAAACTCAAAGGTCATTATGATTGTTAGTCCAGGTTATATGGTTGATAATGCTATTGAGTTTGATCAACAATATTATAAGCAACTTGCACAAGATGGGAAAACAGTAGTGTTTGTTTTAAAAGAGTATAAGTTAATTGGTATCATCGCATTATCTGACATTGTACGTGAAAGTGCTAAAGAGGCAATTGCAACTCTTAAATCATTGAATATACAATCTGTTATGTTAACAGGTGATAATCAAAAAGTTGCTGAGTTTGTAGGTAAGCAGCTCAATATGGATACCATTGTTGCGGAAGTACTACCACAAGAAAAATCAGACAAAATAACAGAGTTAAAAGCAAAAGGATACACTGTTGCCATGAGTGGTGATGGTGTTAATGATGCACCAGCATTAGCTAAAGCAGACTTAGGAATTGCAATTGGTGCTGGAACAGATGTTGCTATAGAGACTGCTGATGTTATTCTTGTAAGAAGTGATCCTATAGATGTTGTAAATATCATAAAACTCTCAAAAGCAACATATAAAAAAATGTTACAAAACTTAGTTTGGGCTAGTGGATATAACATTTTAGCGTTACCTCTAGCAGCAGGAGTTTTATACAACCAGGGAATTTTGATAAACCCAGCATTAGGTGCTGCACTCATGTCATTAAGCACAATTATTGTCGCAATTAATGCTAAGTTGTTAAGAGTTAAATAATTATAATCAGATTAATTAAGTTAATGGATTCATTGATGAAGGTTCAAATCATTGAATCCTTTATGTTTTAAAGAGAAAAGGAGGTTATTCCATGAAAAACAAACGTTTAATTACAGCAATGATTGCAATCAGTTTATTTTTAATCGTTGGCATTTTTCTAGTGGTGGAATATTTGGGACAATTTTTCAATAACACAAATCAAGATTTTATCGTTGAAAGTGCTCAACGATTGCCGATACCAGTGTTATTAGAAGATGAAAATCCAAAGGTTGATGAGTCAGATTTTACACTGATTGTTCAACAAGGAGTAACAAATTTCTTTAAAGATGTTGATACGCCAACCATGGGATATAATACAAATTTTCTTGGACCAGTAATTAGAGTTAAGCGAGGTCAAACAGTTAACATGCATGTAATAAATGAGCTAGAATCACCCACATCCGTTCATTGGCATGGATTAGAAGTTTTAGGATCACAAGATGGAGGTCCACATCAAAAGATATCATCAGGTTCAAGCTGGAATCCTAGCTTTGTTATCAATCAAGCAGCGTCCACACTTTGGTTTCACCCTCATGTTATAGGAACAACCGCTACCCAAGTATACTATGGGCTAGCAGGATTGATTTTAATAGATGATGACAATTCATTATCGCAAAGTTTGCCCAATGATTATGGAGTCAATGATATTCCATTAATTATTCAAGATAGAAGTTTCAATCAAGATGGTTCATTTCAATATAGTAATAACATGATGGATGGTGTAATAGGTGATTATATTCTAGTCAATGGAGCAATCACACCATACTTAGATGTCAATCAGGTTAACATGCGATTTAGAATTCTTAATGGTGCAAATGCATCCAACTTCAATTTGAAACTATCTAACAATGACAACTTTTTTCAAATTGCTTCAGATGGTGGGTTATTAGAAAGCCCAGTTGAAATGAACCAACTCTTTTTATCACCTGGTGAGAGAGCTGAGATTGTCATCGATTTTTCAAACTATCAAGAAAATGATCAAATCATATTAACTTCTGGCAATGATGCAGTGATGACATTTAACATCAAAGAAAAGATTAATGATCATACAAACTTGCCAAAGACATTATCAGTCATTGAAAGAATGTATGAATCACAAGCAACTAGTATAAAAACAATCGAACTTGATAGTATGGGTCATATGGTGACATTAAATGGTAGGAAGTTTGATATGAATAGAATTGATGATAATGTAAGGCAAAATGATATAGAAATTTGGGAAATTACAACAACCAGCCGTATGATGATGGGGAGTCAAGGTCATCCATTTCATATACATGGTACGCAGTTTCAAGTACTAAGTAGAGATAATAAAACGCCATATGCTAATGAAATGGGATGGAAAGATACAGTGTTTATAAAATCCGGTGAAACTGTTCGAATTATTGTCAAGTTTAAACACAAAGGAGTATTCATGTATCATTGTCACATTCTCGAACATGAAGAAGCTGGTATGATGGGACAATTAGAAGTGTATTGATCGATCATTGTTACAGAATTTCAATGAACATCAATACTCGTATAATAAGCAAGTTGTTACTTTGGATTAAAGCTATTTGGTTTTCTTGTGTAAAAAGATATTTTCTTTATTTACTATCAGCACTCATCATTTTAGCATTGAAACTGATTTTCGCGATAGAACTTCGAGATATGGAGTAAGTAATGATAAGAAGTATAATTAAAACTATGATGATTGCTGATGTCTGAGTTAGAATTGTAATTAATCCATGAGAGAAGTTTGCCATAGCATGAAAAAGCAAAACATAAACAATGTTTTTGTTTGTTTTATAAAATAGCCATGAAATTATAACAGATAAACATACAGTGTATATGGTATAACCAATGAGCGTCGCTAGTAAACCATACGACATTAAAAGTTCGTTTTGAATGGTGTTTTCCATAAAAAACTTAGGTGTATGCCAAAAAGCCCATATAAGTCCTACAAAAACACTTGCTTTAAAAAGTTTGTTTTCGTTCAACATCTCATTTAAAAGGAAACTTCGCCATCCAATCTCTTCTCCTAACGGTCCTTGAAGAACAATAAAATATACGATTAGAATAAAGATCGATAGGGGACTTTCAAAAATTATTGGTAGTATAAGTGAATCAAATTCAACTTGAAATAATAGATTTCCAATCAAATAAGCAACAAGTAACACAAAAGGCATTAGTAACAATGAAAATATAAAATACTTGAATGAAAAAATCATCTTCTTATTTTTAACTTCTTTATTGTTAAGTAACAAAAAAACTACTCCAACAATGGAAGGCATAAAATTCCCAAATGTAACAAAAACTGATTCAAGTTCTAGATCATAAACAAAACCTTGATTTTGAGTTGCAATAAACCAACATATAAATGAAAGTGAGTAAGTAACAATCACAAACAGCATTATTTTCGCTTTACTTGTTCTCATAGTTAGTTCCTTCTTACAATGATAATTTAAAATTCATATGTACATAGCATAACATACATTCGATCTGATTCCTTCTTTAAGAGATTACAAGTACTCTTTTTATTGAATATGATTCAATATATGTTTGAATAAACTTTTGCTATCCAACGCTCCAGTTATATGTCCTTTTTTTAATAAAACAATAGGATAATTGGAATAACATGTTTTTTGTTGTTCATATTGAATGTACTGATCATATTTTGCCAATACAGGAAACAAATTCATATCAGTAACGGAATTAAACAATGCTTCAAAGTTTAGCGCATCAAAAAGCACTTTTCTATTTAATAATGCTTGATCATAAACGAGTTTCTTATAATAGGAGTCTACAAAAATTCGATCAAGAGCAGCTCCAGCAAAGATTGGTATGTATTGATTAGCACTATTATACAAACTTCTATGTAAATTAGTGACCCATCCTCCTAAGCTCAAGCCAATAATGGTAATTTTTGGTGAGTTGTTATTTTTTAAGTTTTGAACTAGTTGTTCTACTAAGTTTGTGGATGCAGCTATCATTGATGTAAAATTACTTAAATTTCTCATTTTCGACGTAAACTGTTTTAATGTTCCTGCATGAAAAGGAGCACGAATTGTAATTATGTTTCCTTGAATACTACTAAGGTTAGGATACAAGATTGTTTTAAATGTGTTTTTACTAGTTTTTCCATAATCAAAAGGTCTCTCATTATTTCCGTGATGATAAATCAAAGTAGGATAATTATACCCAAGCCATTGAACAACTTCAAATGCTGGGTCTAAGTCTGTTCCCGCATGAGTAATCTTAATTTCAGTTACTCCTTTATTAAGTGATAAGATTGGTTTTACAATAATATCCTTTGTAAGTTTTTCTAATGAATCACTCTCAATGCTATCTTCAAACCATAAATCACTTAAAAGTAGTTTTGTCATTGTGACACTATATTTATCAATTATTTTGTGCATGTAATGCCTCTTTCTATTTAGCTATCCCATTTTGAATGGCTTGAAGTACAGAATCGATTGCCTCTAAAATATCCTCTTTATCATAATCACTTGAGTATCTCTGATTCAAATACATACTAAAATTCGTTGTCATCGTATTTAAAATAAAAGCAATTGTTTCAGCATCGTTCCTTGAATCAAGTTGTTTTCTCTTTTGTGCATCTTCAATTAATTGTAGTAAAAATCGATGATTAGCACTTTGCATTAATCTAATACTTTCATCTTCAACCGACTGATCAGCATGTTTAATTAATTTACTAAGTTGAGGATGTTTTATGGAAAACTGTACTCCTAAATACATTAGTGAACTAAATCCCTTAAAAAAATCATCAAAATTTACATCGATTGCTTGTTCCTCTAAAAACTCAATTTTCTTTTTTGTTGAGATTTCTATCAAATACAAATAGAGATCCTTTTTATCCTTGAAGTATTGATACAAGCTCCCTTTAGGGATTTTTGCTTTTTTAACTAAACGATTCATTGAGGCTTCATTGAATGTATTGTTTGCAAACTCCTCAATAGCAACAAATAATATCGTTTCTTGTTTCTCATAGTTGAGATTTAAAAAAGTTTGTGTTGGCATAGAACCCTCCATATGACCATGTGGTCATAATATATCATGACCACATGGTCATGTCAAGACTCAAAAGAAAGAATAGTCATTTGATTAATTTATTAATTACAATATCTTTTTTAGAAAGACAACCATGTATGTTCACTTATACTTACTTTAAGCGATCTAGAACTGGTAGTCTTGACAATCGTATTGCAATATAATAAGGTTGTTTTAATAAGGGGGATATGGATGTGATGGTTCATATTAGTAACTGTAAAAGAATATTTTAATTGGTTTTTTTTGTGGAATATTTAAAAAAGACAAGACATTTATCATGAAAACAAGAATATTTAACAGATGCCTCATTATCTTGTTCTTAGTTATGTTTTTAAGTGGATGTAATCCTTCTTTAGAAGACATTAAAGAAACATAACGTTAGAAATAGTAGAAGATACAATAAGTCCTACAGGGCTAACAGTACTATTAAGCAATAAATCTACACACACTTTTATGTTTGGAGAAAATTTTGCTTTAAAGCATGAAATTTCTGGAGTATGGTCAAATGTACCTATGATAAATAGTGTTTCGTCTGTTATCCTAATTGGATATCAGTTACCACCTTTAAGTCATAGAGAAAAGAGTATTAACTGGGAAGATTGGCATGGACATTTAAAGCATGGGAAATATCGTATGGAAATACAAGTTACATCTAACAATGATTCTGATATTGAATATTTTATAATAGCTGATTTTGAAATAAGTGAATAATAGTTAAATGTTATGTATGATTTAATGAACAAGCCAACTATTGAGGGTTATTGAGTAAGCTGGTGTTCTAATGAAACAACCAGTTGATATGGATTCATTATAAAATCTCGAGGTATGGTTAAAGTCGAAAAAAGTTTCTTATTCTATTGTTTTCTTAAGTGTAATTGAAGATGAAAGGGTATTGAAGATTTATGATTAAAAAGATAACGTATGGGTTTACATTTATACTTGCAATACTCGTTGGAACTTTGTATTTTCATCAATTTAACTTGGATTATAACGCAAACATTACCGTGATTGGTATTGATCAAGTATTATCAGAAGAAGGTGTTGTACTATCATTGCACTCAAATCCTGGTGAAGTTGGACAGACAGCGGACGGTTTTATTAATGCGGCTAAACAACTAATTGAAGAACTTCAACTACCAGCATCGTTGAGTGTCTCACGATTAAGTGAGGATCAAAGACACACGGTTTATTATTTGTTTTTAACGTCAGACACTGATTTGATTACCCATGTGCATCTAAAATCAGATCAACCTTTACAACAGGTTATGCAACAACCTACTTGGCATATCACTAACAATCCAGAGATTGAAAACGCTGTGCTTATTGATTATCTTGATAACAACTATTATCAATTTGATACAGGATGGAAAAATGAAATCTCGATGTATTCACTAAATCAAGCACATGATGTTTTTCCTGATCAATCAAGTCAGCTAGGATTAAGGGTCTTAGTTAAACATGAAGATGTTGATGATGTTAAAAAGATACTTGCAAATGGGATGAGCGATTTTATATATCGAGCAACACCAGATATGCCAATTGAAGCTGCCATCTATGAAGCGGATCATAAAGTGTATAGTACAGAGTATTTAAAACCTAGTTTTTTTGAGCGGATCATTTCCATTCCATACTCAATTGTATGGTTGTCTATGTTGTGCATGTTGTTTATTTCAATCTATGTGTCAATTAATCAAGCCAAAGAAATTATGATTGGCTATTTACATGGCTATACTTTACCATTGATTATAAGAAAGTACTTTTTATCGCACATGATTGTTTCTACACTTCTTTTTGTGGCTGGTTTGTTTGGGACATCGTATATTCTTTCAAGCTCTCATGGAAGTTTGTATATTCGATATGTATTGGTTTTGTTGCCATTTGTGTTTGTGTTCGTTGGGTTTATGTTTGTTAGTTTTGTGTTGACTTATTTTTGGGTGAAGGTTCGTTTTAGTTCAGAGATATTAAAAGAGAGTAAACAATTTAAGATAATCTATGCATTAATGTCAATATTAAAATGTGGTATTGTTCTTGCGATTTGTATTCCACTTCTTCAAGAATGGAACGATGTACTTGTTCGACAACCTTACCTTGAGTTGTACAAGACACAACCAAGTTTGCAAAATGGAGTGTCCATTAGCTTTTCAGGATTAAATCATAATGTTGTTTTAGAGAGAGCACAACTTGTTGAAGAAGTTTCATTATGGGTGGCTCAAGATAGAGTTGGATATGCTGATTTCCATGATTACATCGATAATCACTTATTTGATTCAATAAAACAGGAAGAAATGAGAGATCCTTTTTTTCTCACGTCCAATGGGTACTCACTTTTAAAAGAACCGTACTTAATTGTAAACACAAAATACCTTTTAGATACTACAGGTATTGAGTTTGATAAAATGGATGAAGTTCGATTTATCCTACCCCAAAAATATGAAAAGGGTAGTGATGTTTATAACAACATTGCTTCACAGAGTACACAAAAGATTGAGTTTTACAATGAAAACCTTGTCTTTGCTCCTCACTTTGAAACGGGTGTAGAGATACAACCCATGATGGGAGTGTTGGTTAATCCAATTTTGATTATTGATCAACATGCAGTTGAAAAAACAAGAAGATTTGAAGGTAAAGTTGTCGTTTTTCAAGATGAGAAAGTACTGCAAGAAATGATTGATGAGTTGGAAGCAAAGTATCCCACTACATTCAATGTTCAAACCGTTGATAGTAGTTTTCAAAGAGTTGATAATGAGCAATTCAAATCATTGGCAACAGTCATTCAGTTTGTGTTTATGTATGTGATCTTGTTGTTGGTTTTTGTTTTTACATCAACTAGTGTGTTTATTAATAGTTTTGCAAATGAGTTGGTAATTCAGTATATGAATGGTTATGGATACTTAAAACGATATAAGGCAGTATTTGCTTTGACGATGTTGACTAGTGTTTTTGCCTTTACTGTTGTGATGTATCTGCTACTTCATACATCAGCATTTAATATAGGATCGTGGATGGTACTTTTATTGGCAACCATAGCGTTAGATGTTGCGGTTGTTATGGCAATAATTTATGTTTTTGAACGTAAAAACATGGCACTGATATTGAAAGGGGATATCTAACATGAATAAAATTCTACATATTGAGAATTTAAACAAATTCTTTGGAGATCATCATGTCATAAAAAACATGAGTTTAGAAGTCAATCAAGGAAGTTTTGTCGTGTTAACCGGTCCATCAGGTTCTGGTAAAAGTACATTTCTAAATATTGTGGGGCTGCTTGATAAACATGACTCTGGAACCATCACTTATTTTGGTGTTAATAATCCGAAGCCTTTTAGTAAAGAAGCGACGAAACTATTACAAACAAAAATTGGATATTTGTTTCAAAACTTTGCACTTATTGAGAGTAAGACAGTTGAACAAAACTTAATGATCGCTTTAGAGTTTGTTAAAGGAATCAATAAAAAAGAAAGAATAGCAGAAGTTCTTGAATATGTCGATTTGAAAGGGTTTGAAAAAAAGAAAATCTCTCAGTGCTCTGGAGGTGAACAACAACGGGTTGCAGTAGCTAGGTTAATGCTAAAACCATGTGAGCTAATTCTTTGTGATGAACCTACTGGTAGCTTAGACTATGAAAACAGACAGAATATTATTACATTGCTTAAAAAACTACAAGCAGATGGGAAAACAATTCTGATTGTTTCCCATGATCCAGAAGTAATAGAAGTTGCACAAATCCATCATGATTTGATGGATATTATGAACGCTTAAGACAAAATAAATTAGTGCATGATTTTAATGGCATATAAAAGCAATATTAAAATTAAACATAGAATAATTAGATCGGAAGAGCACACGTCTGAACTCCAGTCAGACGTGTGCTCTTCCGATC
>CAYZMP010000018.1:0-30083 GCA_964479585.1 uncultured Erysipelothrix sp. | reverse complement strand
ATACTTTTTTTACTTACAAAAATCAATTGCCAAAGTATGTTGCGGTAGGAACATTTACAACAGAACATTTGATTGTGTTACTTATTATTGTAATTAGCATCATATTTACAATTAAAAAAATAAAAAGAGAATCACCAGCAACTCGAGATAAGTTTATAAAATTCATCGCTTGGTCGGTGCTTGTGTTAGAAATTATACGCATGGTTTGGATAGTCATGATTGGTAATTCCGAAATTTTACCTGTAGCGTTACTTCCACTGCATTTATGTGGACTTATGGCTATTTTTATACCACTTGCTGTTTATACAAAAAATGAGATTCTTATTGAATTTGTGTACATTGGTGGACTAGCAGGAGCAGGGATGGCACTTTTAACACCAGATGTGGCGATGTATCCGCTTTTGTCACTTCAATATTTACAATCAATGATTATTCATGCGTTTATCTTTTTAAGTGGTTTGTACTTCATTGTGGTTGAAAACTATCGACCAAATATTAAAAATGTCTTTAAAGTACTGGCTTTGTTTGCGCTGTTAGCACTGCTAGTAACGCCCATCAATATGTTGCTTGCTCATCAACAAGCTAATTACTTCTTTTTGATGTATGGTATTGAGAATACCATTTTACATACGATTGATCAAAATACCACACATGCAGGGTATTTAATGACATTGGCAACCATTGTCATTGTTTTTGTGATGATTATGTATGTGCCTTTTGTGAAGTTCAATAAAAAGGCATCCTAGTCATTTGATATCACGCCAATAAAACGAGTATAATAATTGTATTAGTTGAAGAAAGGTTTCATTATGAAAAAAAGATTTGTAGAAATATTTGGTGACATGATTATCTTCAATGATTTACTACTAAGTATTCTCATTATAAGCACAACGACCATGAGTGCTCATTTGTTTGCGCCTGCAAATAATCGACCATTAGGTCTTTTGTTTGGATTAAGTGGTACGGTGATTGGATTTATTATTGTTTTATCCTTTATAAAACCAAAACGAATGATAAAAATGGAGGATAAACATGATTGATGTAACGTTACTTTTACAAATGGTTGTCGCAATATTTGCGGCTGTCCTTATTTATGTTTTTATAGGTTTTATTCCTGGTACTGATGAAACATCGGTGTTAATGCCAATAACCTTAACGCTCGTATTGACGGGAGTACAACCTATGGTTGTGTTGGCGTTTTTTATCTCTGCTATCGTTACGCTAAATCTAACAAATACGATGCCCACTGCTTTAGTAGGACTACCAGGTGGGGTGATGAGTAGCCCTATGATTGAGCATTCTATCTTATTAAAGAACAATGGAAAAAGTGCGACAATCATTCGAAAAATGGCTGCAGCATCTTTTTTAGGTGTATTAGTGTCATTACCAACATCGCTTGTCTTAGCAAGTTTATTAGCACCATATGGAAGTCTAATTCAACCATATGCTTCATACTTGTTTGTTTTTGGAGCCATCTTTTTATCCTTGATAAGTAAACATAAAGTACTATCGTTGTTAAGCATTATTCCTTTAGCAATACTATTTCAATCGTTACGTCATTTGTATTGGGGACTAAATGTTGTGGATGCTAATGTCAATATAACAACATCTTTCTTTTTAGGTATTACTATTGGACCACTTATGGTTTCTTTGTTTTCCTTATTAAATAAAGATACCAAACAAAAGATGGAAACAGATCAAAAAAAGGAAATAATTATTCCTTATGAAAGCAAACAACCGTTAAATCCATTTAAACTTTTAACAAAAAAAGAAGCAATAACTGCTTCTGTTTCGGCATTCTTTTCTAACTTTTTATTTGTACTAAGTCCTGTTGGTTTAACCATTTTATTTGGTGAAACCGTTGGTAATCGATTTAAAAAGCCAATTGAAAAAGCAACGATGTCGATCACAACAATGTCAGCGATGGTGCAATCTACGTATTTATCACAAGTCATCATTCCACTAATAGCTTTAGGTATTCCATTATCTCCTGTTGCAATTGGTCCAGCTGCGGCATTATTTAATGCGACTGGTGTGTTTACCATTGAAAATAATATTCATCATATGCTAACTTTGCCACAGTTTGTACTAGCAATAACCATGGCTAGTTTAGTTGCTTTAGTCGTTGTGTATGTACTTATCCATCGTTATGCAAGTCGAATTACAAAAGTAATCTTAACCTACATTCCTCATGAAGCAGTGTTAGGTGTTTTTGTTGCTTTGATATTGTTGTTATCGTACATGGATGCAGGTATTATCAATGTGTTTGGTGTGCTACTAATAGGATTAACAGCAGGAACATTAAATAAAATGGGTGTGAATTATGGTGTACAGTTTATGACATTGTATGCAGCTAGCTTTATTGTAAGTACACTAGCTGGGTGGTCAATGTGAGTAAGACAATTGGAAATGCATTTGGGAAAATCATTCTAATGGGAGAACATGCTGTTGTGTATGATGCGTATGCAATTGCAATGCCATTTTTTGCGACGAAAGTGAGTTGTGAGTTATCTTTTGGTGAAAACACCATTAATTCTTTTATGTATCATGGGAAGTTTGAACATGCACCAAAACACATGAATGGTATCCTTACGCTATTAAAAACACTAAAAGAAACATATGATGATAATCATACATACCATATAAACATCAATAGCAGCATACCTCAACAGCGTGGTATGGGTTCTAGTGCAGCAGTAGCGAATGCTTTGATTGATGCGTATGATCAGTTTCATCAATTAAACTTAACATTTGATGAAAAATTTAATTATTCGATGATTGCGGAAACAATCAACCATGGTAGACCTAGTGGAATTGATTCACTAACGACCATGAGTTTAAAACCAATTTACTTTAAAAAAGGTCCTGTATTTGAAACGATATCAAGTAATTGTTCAGGATTTTTGATTGTGGCAGATAGTCAAATTAAAGGTGAAACCTTTGAGGCTGTCTTGGAAGTAGCTAATAAGATACATGAAAAATCAACGCAAAATATCATTGCGAAATTAGATCAGTTAAGCAAGATGACTAAAGTTGCCCTTGAAGAAGATCAGCTCGTTGTTTTAGGTGAATACATGAACCAGGCTCATCAACTACTAGATGAACTTAATGTGAGTCATCCTGTTGTAAACAAAATGGTAAAGTTAGCACTTTCATCAGGAGCGTATGGCGCTAAAATGACCGGCGGTGGTAAAGGTGGGGTTATGATTGCGGTAGCACCAAGTGAAGTGCATGGTAAAAATATTGTTCAAGTATTAAAAAGTCATGGGTTTAATAACACATGGATGCTTGATTTAAAGGAAGCCTTTCCATGAAAAAAACAACAGCAAAAGCAAACATAAACATTGCATTGTGTAAATATTGGGGTAAAGCGGATAGTGTAAATGTATATCCAACCACGACATCGATTTCTTTTACATTGGATAAGTTTTATACGATAACGTCAATTGAAAGCCAAAGCAATCAACAACAACACACCATTATTATTAACAATCAACAAGCAAATGAGTTAGATACATTAAAAGTAACTCGATTTTTAGAACATTTTACAGACAACGAAAAAGTTTGTATACGTTCTACTAACTTTGTACCAACCAAAGCAGGGCTAGCATCATCGGCATCCGCCTATGCATCGATTGCAAAAGCAGCAAATAAGTACTTTGATAAGAATTATTCAGATGAACGCTTAGCCAAAATAACTCGATTTGGTTCTGGTTCTGCAGCTCGTAGTATTTTCTCTAACTTTGTTAAATGGGTAGCCAACACTGATAATATTGAAATGATTGATGCTCCTATGATGGATATTGGAATGTTTGTGCTTATGATTGATGAAAAAAGTAAAAAGATTGCAAGCACACAAGCAATGGAGCTTTCAAAAAACACATCATGGATATATGATCATTGGGTAGAGCGTGCTAATAAGCAAGCGATGGATATGGAACAAGCTATTATCAACAATGATTTTCATAAGGTTGGTGAGATTGCTCAAGATAATGCCATGTCCATGCACATGACGATGATGTCTTCAGCACCAAGTATTTTGTACTTTCAACCAAAAACAATTGAAATTATGCATCGTTTACTTCATCTTCAACAAACATCCAACCAACTATACTTTACAATGGATGCTGGTCCAAACATTAAAGTACTAATAGAACATAAAAATAAGGAAAAGATTTACAAGCAATTAAAAGATATATGCAAAGGGATAGACATCATCTATTCACAACCAGCAAAGGGGGCAATTATCATTGAATAAAAAGAAAGTGTCGGCATATGCACCAGGGAAAATGTTTTTAATTGGTGAGTATGCTGTTGTAGTAGAGCATCATCCTGCAATCTTGTTAAGTTTAAATAAAGGAGTAAAAGTATCCATAAGTGCAAGTGATACTTATAGCGTAAATTCAAAAAAATACAATGCACCAGTTGAGTTAACGTATGCACATAAACAACTAACTACGATGGATAATCGATATCAGTTTACATTAACGATTATTAATACATTTTTACAATTGGTAGATCATATCAAACCATTTAGTGTTGTCATAGATAGTGAACTTGATAATGAGAAACATGAAAAATACGGATTAGGTTCAAGTGGAGCACTTATTGTTGCGATGATTTCTGCCTTATCACGGTTTTTTGATAAGAACTTAAGTCTTGATGAAATTTTTAAGTTGAGTGTGATTGTACAATTAAAACTGTCAAAGTATAGTTCTTTTGGTGATTTAGCTGCAAGCACCTATGGTGGATGTATTTACTATGAAAAAGGAAACGTTGATTGGGTTGATATTAATGATCCTCAATCAATGATACATCAACCATGGGATGGTTTTATCATAGAGCGTTTGCCATTAAAAACATTGGATAACTTGGTAGGCTATAGTGGTGTTCGTGCATCAAGCACAAGCTTAGTGTCCCAAGTTATGAAAATTAAAGACACGGATGAATTTAAGCAATTTTTAAATGAATCTAAAAAGACGGTTATGATGTGCAAAAACTCTATTTTGGATAAAGATGTGGAAAGTTTCTTTTTCAGCATTAATAAATATCGAGATATTCTTCTACAATTGCAAAAGGATAGCCTTGTGCAAATAGAAATTGATACAATTAAACAAATGATAGAGAGTACTTTACAACTAAA
The DNA here is from genome assembly GCA_964479585.1 of uncultured Erysipelothrix sp. Taxonomy (GTDB): domain Bacteria; phylum Bacillota_I; class Bacilli_A; order Erysipelotrichales; family Erysipelotrichaceae; genus UBA6182. Next base: position 24,940 of record CAYZMP010000018.1, on the reverse strand, counting down.
AGGAGTCGCAAAAACTTCTGGTGCTGGTGGGGGAGATTGTGTTATTGCCTTTGCTAAAGATGTTGATACTATAAAAAAGATTAAGGAAAAATGGCAAGATTTAAAAATAGAAATTATTTCAAGCATTAAGTGGGGATAGTTAGGAGCAATGTATGAGTAGAAAAGACGATCATGTAACCATCGCTAATAAGTTTTATCAAAAGCAAACCAATGATTTTGATAAAGTGCGGTTTATTCATCAAAACTTCTCAGAAGTTGATGTGGATGAAGTTGATGTAAAGAGCAATGTAGAATCATTGAATTTTGAAGTACCATTTTTCATCAATGCCATGACTGGAGGATCTCAGTGGACAAAAACAATCAATGAAAAATTAGCGTTGGTTGCAAAAGAGACGAACCTTGTGATGGCAACAGGTTCAATGAGTGCAGCATTTAAAGATGCTTCAACCCTTGAATCTTATCAAATTATTAAACAAGTAAATCCTCAAGGGGTGCGTATCGCTAATTTACAAGCGAGTGCGTCAGTTGATCAAGTAAAGCAAGCCATCGAATGGTTAGATGCTTCTGCAATTCAATTGCATGTGAATGTTGCACAAGAAATCATTATGCATGAAGGAGACCGCCATTTTAAAGGATGGCTAGATAATATTGCTAATGTTGTGTCTGCAATTGATCTTCCAATTATTATAAAAGAAGTAGGGTTTGGATTTAGTAAGCAAGCCATGGCATCCTTACAAAGTATGGGGGTACAAAACATTGATATTAGTGGTAAAGGTGGAACTAACTTTTCCATGATTGAAAATGCTCGAAACGAGCATTTGATGGACTACATGAACGACTGGGGTCAATCTACTGTTTGTTCTTTACTAGAAGCAGCCTCGTTTAATGATCTTAATATTATTGCAAGTGGTGGTATACGTAACATGTTGGATGTGACAAAAGCACTGGCCATGAGTGCAAAAGTGGTTGGTATGTCAGGGTCTATTTTGCATTTGGTAGGTAGTCTTGGTGTCGATCAAACCATTGAGGTTATACAATCGTATAAGCAACAATTAAAAAGAATCATGGCACTTTTAAATGCATCCAATGTTTTAGATTTAGGGAAAACAGACCTTGTTTTTGATGAAATGATTGTGTCTTATGCAAAACAAAGAAACATTGATTTAACCAATTACCATTTTAGAACAAGAAAATAATACAACCAAAATTATAAAGAAAACATTGATATAGCCACTAAATAGTGGCTTTTTATTATATTTGAATAACAAACATCAGATTGTGCACATGTTAGATAATTGTAGTTTTTATCATTACAACACATATTGTATTGTTGGAGTAGCTTGTTTTATTTATGATGGGCTTAACAACAAAGGAGGTCGTTACGATGAAAAAAATTATTACGTATGCGATTATGTTATTAGTAGGGATATTTGCAGGAGCTTCATTAATTCCTGCCTTAGCCAACTCTAATTTATTTACCCCAACAAACAACAGATTAGAGATGATTAGTGAACAACAAGCAATGGAAATTGCTCTAAATAACTCAGATGAATCATTTGAAGTTATCAAAATAGAACTTGAAGATCTTGACGATGATGATGACGTCGAGTATGAGATTACATTGAGAAATGAAAGTAAAGAAGTTGAAGTTGAAATAAATGCTTATAGTGGAAAAATAAATGAATGGGACGAAAAACTTCTTCAAGCAAGTAGTAATAATCAAACTCAGATGATTGGTATTGAACAAGCAAAAAGAATCGCATTAGAAAAAGCAGGTTCATCCTTTGAAATTACAAAGGCACAACTTGATGATGATGACGATGATGATGTAGAATATGATATAAAACTAATTTCAAGTGAGTATAAAATTGAAGCAGAAGTTGATGCATACACTGGACAAATTATGAAGTGGGAAGCTAAAAGAGTTAATAAAAGTTCAGTAACCAATACAACCCCATCAACACCTACGATGATTACTAAAGAAAGAGCGATTGAAATTGCTACTAAAAAAGCAGGAAGTAACTTTAATGTAATCGAAGTTGAATTAGATGATGATGATGATGACGATGATGATGATATAGAATATGAGATTAAACTGCGCTCATCTACTCAAGAAATCGAAGTTGAAATTGATGCTTACACAGGAGCCATCACAGAGTGGGAGGTAGAAACATTTAAAAGTACTACTAATAATACAACCCCATCAACACCAACGATGATTACTAAAGAAAGAGCGATTGAGATAGCTCGAGCAAAAATTGGTTCTAATCCTGTATTAGAAGAAATTGAACTCGATGATGATGGAAAAATGGTATACGAACTTGAGTTTGAGCATGGTGATGTCGAATACGAATTTGAAATTGATGCATACACCGGTCAAATATTAGAATTTGAAATTGATGATTAAGTTAATTAAGAGCAATCTTCATTGCTCTTAATTTCATTTGTTATACAATAAGCGTATAATAATTTTGTAGATGTGGGGTTAATTATGAGAAACAACAAACGTAAAATTCAAAAAAAGATGATTGTAACCTATGCCTTAAGTGGAGTGCTTCTAACAGGTTTGTTATCCTTTTTATCTTCACGGATAATTACAACCTTTTTAGTGAATCAAAGTGTCGATTACGCTACCCAATCATTAGAAGTAACTGCCAATAGTGTACATACATTACTTGATGAAGTGTATAGTGAGTTTTACTTTTTATTTAGTGAGAATACGCAAGTTATAAATTTTCGAGCAAACAATGAAAGTGTTAATTCAACCTTAACAAGTTTGCTTGTAGAGATAACCTTATCTGATCCATTGGTTGATTCGATAATATTGTATAACACTCAAAGTGATGAAGTTGTACTATCAAACAATCAACGTGGATTAAAGCAAACACTAACAAACCAACCGAAGGTAGAATCTTTAAATGAAATTATTAGCAACCTAGATCGTGATAGTAGTCAAGTGTTTTATCATCAACAGGTTAACGACAAAAACATGCTGGCGATGGTGTTTTCAAGTGTGGATGCAACCAATGCATTATCATCACTCATGATTGTTTATATTGACGAGCAAATGTTGTCTTCACTGTTTACATCGATGGATGCTAATTATGATGTACTACTTGTAAATGATAAAAACGTGGTTGTTGCGGATAGTTCTCAGCAATACATTGGCGAAACATTTGCTATACATCAACCATTTACAAATCCGATGCACTTAGATGAAAGTAACAACTACTTTATATCCGAGTTTGATCAAGAAGAGTCATTAATTGCCTTTAAAAAGTCTGATGCTTATAATATCGTATTTTTTCATATCACACCATATAGCATCATTTATCAAACATTAGTGCAAACAAATCGTACATTAATTTGGTTGTTTTTGTTGTTTGCAATTGCGAATGTTTTATTCTCACTTTATTCTAGCAAACAATTTTATAGCCCCATCCAGCAAATCATGGACCAGTTTATACACAAAGACTACACAAAAGCAAAGGATGAGTTTGAAGTCATTGAATCTGCTTTTACCGATTTAAATTTGAACAATCAGTTGAATGTATTACGTCAATTATTTACAAGTGGAAATTGTTCGGATGATTGTGATGTTAGTTTTATTAAGTTTCCGATATATGTTGTAGTTATGATTTATGAGCAAGAATTAAGTGAAACAACAAAACAAGATATTGATCCAATATGGCCATTTATACAAGTTCAAGAGGATACAATCGCGGGAATTATTACTAAAGATGCAATTGATAATTTGGATGTTAGCAAATTTGATGGTGTTTTTGGTTTTTCTAAAGAAGTAAACTTTATTGAGGATATTCGTAAGAATTACCGATATGCATTAGCAGCAGCACAGTTTAGTAAGACTTTAGAAAACTCAAATCTCACCTATTATGATGATATTTATCAACATGAATATCTGACTTCAAAAAGCGTATTGCATCAAGACACTTTGGCATACATTCATAAACATGGTTTATTGGCTGATTTCACATCAGAGCAATTAGCTGATGAACTAGGATTTTCTTTAGGATATGTAAGACAAGTATTTAAAGAAATAGAAAAGACATCATTAAATGAGTACATAATTGATTATCGCATTGAAAAGGCTAAAGAAATGTTACTTTCAACCGATTTATCAGGACGTGAAATAAGTGAAGCCATTGGGTATTCAGATAGTCGATACTTCTATACTCAGTTTAAACGTAGAGTTAATATGACGATTGAAGAATTCCGCCATCAAAACAAAGAGGTGAGTGACGATGAATAGAAAAATATCATTTAAACTAATTGCATATTCTGTCGTGCTTTTGTTGTTTTTTGCTTTGTTTCAAGATGTATTAATTCGCTGGACTGTCCAAGCAACTAAACCGGATATTCCAAGAGAAGTCATCATTTTATCAGAAGATGAAATCATCAAAATTGATAATCCTGAAATCACAAGTTTTGATGAAATGATGGATTTTGTAAAAGAAAACATTGAGCATGATGAGATTATTTCTGTTAGTGTTTTATACAATCAGATACCAGTTGTTTATGAGATAACACTTTTGATTGGTGAAGATGTGTATGTTATTCAAATTGATGCTTATCGAAAAGTTGTTTTCAGACGTAAGTTAAACTCTCGACTTTATGATGACGATGATGATGATGACGATGATGATGATGACGATGATGATGATGATGACGATGATGATGACGATGATGATGATGATGACGATGATGACGATGATGATGATGACGATGATGATGATGACGATGATGATGATGACGATGATGATGACGATGATGACGATGATGATGACGATTAATCGAAGAAAGGGCTTAAAAAAAGTCCTTTTTTATGTTAGCAAGGGATGACCTACAAGAATAAATGATGTATGATGAGAGATAGAGTAGTGACTATCGGAGGGAAGTATGAAAGTCTTAATTGTTGGCGCAGGAAAACTTGGGGTACGTCTTGCTAAAGTGATGGATGCGGAACAGTTTGATGTTACGTTAGTTGATATAAATCCGAAAAAGGTAGAAAAACTAAATGAACAACTGGATGTTTTAACCGTTGAAGGTAATGGTGTAGATATTAAGTTTTTAAGGAATATAAATGCAAAGATCTTTGATTTAGTCGTTGCGACTACTGATAATGATGAAACAAACATTGTTATTTGTGATTTTGTAAAAAAACTAGGTTGTAAAAAAACAATAGCACGAATACGCGATATTGAGTATTCTGATCAAATGAGGTTTATTAAAGAAACGATTGGAATTGATTTAATTATTAATCCAGATCTTTCTACTGCACGAATGATTGCTAAGTACTTGTTACGTGACTTGACGTATTACACGGGTGAGTTTGCAAGTGGAAAAGTAAAAATTATTGATTTTAATATAAAAGAAAACGAACGCTTTATTCATAAGAGAATCATGGATTTAGAAGACTTAGAAGGTTTATTAATCACAGCGATTTCTCGTGAAAATGACTTGCTAATTCCAAGTGGCGAAACAAGCTTGGAAAAAAATGACACAATTTATGTATTGGGTGATATTGCCACCATTGATAAGTTTACAAAGAAATACAAGTTAAATGGTACTCAAAAAGCCATCGATGATGTCATGATTATTGGTGGAGGACATATAGGAACTTACTTAGCACAAAAATTAGCGAAAGAAAAAGTGAACGTAAAACTAATTGAACAAGATAAATATCGTGTACAAGTTCTCACAGAGTTATTAGATCATGTACTTATCATTCATGGTGATGGATCTGATATCAATTTATTAGAACAAGAAGAAATTAATTCGATGCAAGCAGTTGTAACAGTAACCGGTTTAGATGAGTTAAACTTACTTGTGGCAATGATTGCAAAACACAATGATGTTAATAAATCGATTGCGAAAGTGAGTCGCGATAACTATGCAAAAGTTATTAACGACTTACAAATTGATGCGGCTATTAATCCATTAAATATTTCAGTAAGTAATATATTGAAGTTTGTCCGTGGCAACAAAGTAGAGTCTATTTCATTGTTGCTTGGTGGTGAAGGAGAAGTGTCAGAACTTATTGCAAATAAAGACATGTTTTTTATTAATAAACCACTTGCACAAGCACAGCTGCCTAAAGGAGTGCTTATTGGGGCAATCATTCATGATGGAGAAGTAAGTATTGCAAATGGTGCTAGCGTTATTCAAGAAAATGATCGGATTATCGTATTTTGTCATGCTTCAAAAGTAGCGAAATTTAAAGATATTTTTATACAAAAAAAGGGAGGATTCCTTCGTGAGATATGGAATCGTCAGTAAACTTGTTGGGTCAATTTTAGTTATTGATGCGTTTTTAATGCTTCCAGCATTAATGATTGCATTTTATTATAAAGAGTCATCACTAATTCCTTTTGTTGGTGCTTTTGGTGCAACTTTAATAACAGGGCTTTTACTATCTAAGGTTATTTTCAAACAAGAAATCAAAGGGATACGAATAAAAGAAGGGCTTGCAGTAGTTACTTTTGGATGGATTGCGGTTTCTTTATTTGGAGCTCTTCCGTTTTACTTATCAGGATCAATCCCATCCTTTGTTGATGCGCTTTTTGAAACAGTCTCAGGGTTTACTACAACTGGTGCATCTATTTTAGTCGATGTAGAAATTCTTGATAAGAGTATTTTATTTTGGCGATCTTTTACTCATTGGATTGGTGGAATGGGAATACTTGTGTTTACATTAGCTCTTTTACCAGCGTATGGTATGGGTAATTTTCAAATGTTTAAAGCAGAAGCACCAGGACCAACACATGGTAAATTAGCGCCACACATTAAAAATACAGCACGAACATTATATATAACATATATTGGACTAACCATCCTTGAAATGATTTTTCTAGCAATTGGTGGTGTTAGTTGGTTTGATTCTGCGGTTTTAACTTTTGGTACGGTAGGTACAGGTGGATTTGCACCATATAATGATAGTGTTGCGGGATTTAGCACTTATGTACAAATGGTCATTAGTGTCTTTATGATTTTAGCAGGAGTTAACTTTTCTTTGCATGTTCTTCTTTTTAAAGGAAAAATAAAGGATGTGTTATCTGATAGTGAGTTACGCATGTATTTACGTTTTGTGGTTATTGCTATTGTCCTAGTTACGATTAATCTTGCTATTGTTCATTATGATGATGTAGGCCATTCACTTAGAGACTCTATTTTCCAAGTGTCATCAATCATTACTACAACCGGATATGCTACTGTTGATTTTCAAACATGGCCATCATTTAGTAAGTTTATATTATTAGGTTTGATGTTTATTGGTGGTAGTGCTGGTTCTACAGCTGGAGGGATGAAAGTAATTCGAATTTTAATTTTATTTAAGTTAATAAAACGAGAAATTTCGAAAATATTCCATCCCAATGCTTTTGTACCTGTGAAGCTTGCAAAAAAGGTTGTTCCTAATGAAGTAGTTGCTAGAATTAACAGTTTTTTAGCCTTACACTTGTTTGTCTTTTTAATAGGCACTCTTTTAATATCATTAGATAATGTGGATATGATTACTGCGGTTTCTTCCGTTGCGGCAACGTTAAACAACATTGGCCCTGGTTTAGAGCTTGTAGGTCCAAGTAGTAACTATGCAAACTTCTCAGCATTTAGTAAAGTACTATTTACTTTTATTATGTTATTAGGACGTCTAGAACTCTTTACGATAGTTGCTCTTATTGTTCCACAGCGATGGAGTAAAGAAAGTTAAAGAAGATTATTATATTGAAAATACAAGTAATTGAAGTGACTTAACTTATAGAGAATAGTCACTTTTTCACATGAGAAAATAGTTAAAGTGATGATTATCTGTTGGCACATTATGTAATGCACTATAAATAATAATTGGTATCTAAACTCTGTATGATAAAACATTGTGTCTAAGAAAAATTGTTTGAAACGTATATATTATGGAATAAAATTGGCTTTTTAATAATAAGATAATTTTGATCGATTCTTGCAAAAAATCTATCTATTTTTTTTGGGATATTGGAGTTATAATAAGGGATATATTGGGGGTTTAACTTTGGAAAAACTAAAAAAAGAGCTCGGAGAACTAGACATCTGGGCATTAGCACTTGGTGCTATTATTGGTTGGGGTTGTTTTGTATTGCCGGGTACTAAGTTTTTGGTGGATGCAGGACCATTAGGAGCATCAATCGGGATTGTATTGGGTGCTCTGATTATGATGGTTATTGCAAAAAGCTATGGCGTGATGGTGCAACGTTTTCCTGTGGCTGGAGGAGAGTTTACATTTGCATATGTTGGGTTTAAACGCAAACATGCATTTGTGGCCGCATGGCTTTTAGGTTTGTCTTATTTAAGCATAGTTCCACTAAATGCGACGGCACTTGGCTTAATTAGTCGTTTTATGTTTCCTGGAATTATCCAACAAGGTTACTTGTATACTGTAGCTGGTTGGGATGTTTACTTAGGAGAGATTATTATTGCTTCATTAGCAATCATTGCATTAACACTATTAAACATTAAAGGTGTGTCTCTTTTTGGTACCTTAGCAAAGATTTTAGCGTTTACATTAAGCATAGGGATCGTTGTTTTATTTGTGTTTGCGCTATTAAATCCAATCACAGAAATTGAGTATTTAACACCAGTGTTTTCACCTAATAAGACACCTTGGGCGGGTATATTGTCTATTGTTGCTATTGCACCATGGGCTTTTGTTGGATTTGATACGATACCACAAGCATCAGAAGAAATTCGATTTGATCCTAAACGCTCACTTCGACTTATGATCATTGCTATTGCCATTGGTGCAATGATGTATGTTCTTGTCACATTACTTACCGCCATGGTTGGTCCATGGAGTGTGTTTATACTAGAAAATAGTCAATGGGCAACAGGAAGTGCAGTGCAGCTCATTGCTGGTGATATTGGAATGTTTATTTTAGGAATTGTTATATTAAGTGCAATACTAAGTGGTCTTAATGGGTTTTTATTAGCATCAAGTCGTATGTTTTTAGTGATGGCTCGTACACATGCATTACCATCAGTGTTTGCGGAAGTTTCTAAAAAAAATCACACACCTCATGCTAGTTTATTGTTTGTGATGAGCGTATCATTAATTGCACCATGGATTGGTAGAGCAGCATTAAACTGGATTGTCGATATGGCATCATTGGGTGCAGCAGTGGGTTTTTTCTACACATGTGCGAGTGCTTATAAACTATCATTTGACTATAAAGAAGACAAACAATTACTACGAAATAGACCTTTTGCTTTGTTAGGGAGTTTGTTTTCGATATTGTTTGCATTGTTATTGCTAGTTCCAGCTAGTCCAGCTTCTTTATCTTTACCATCTTTAATTGCGCTTGTTGTTTGGATAGGCTTAGGCTTTGTTTTTTATCAATCAAGCAATCGATATAAAAAAACAAACCAACAAGAAATGGATCGTTATTTTGGAGTGGTCAGTAATGAAAAATAGATGGATAAAGCTTCAAAGGATACTAAAGGATCCTTTACGAAAAAGCTTACTAAGAATAGTGTTAGAATTTTCTAAAGAATGTGTTACTCAAAAGAGAATTGTTCAAGAATACTTTAGTCGTTTGTGTTATCGAAAAAATTATCCATCGTTACATAATTATGTAAAAGACAAAGACATTGGAAAACTGCAAACTTCACGAGTTTTACATAGTGACCAATCTGCAGAAACACTTATTAATAAAGTGTCTTTTTATCGGTTTTGTAAAAAACACCAAATTCCAACTCCACAGGTATTGGCTTATTCAAAAGATAAAGAGCTTTTTAGCATTGATGATCAAAAGCTTGATGATAGTTATGAATCTTTAAAAGCAAAGTTGTATGAGTGGATAGAGAAAAGCAAACATCAGAGTATTTTTATTAAACCTGTGGATGCTAAAGGTGGTGTAGGAGCTTATAAGCTTAATAAAGAAAAACTTAATGATGAAGTGTATGTAAAGAGTGTTTATCATTCAATAATTAATAAAAATTACATCATTCAAGAAACCATCCTTCAACATCCAGATATTGCAAAGATTAATCCTGATGCAATTAATACGGTAAGAATTGATACGTATCAACCAATCAATGAACCATCAAGGGTGTTAAGTGCTCTAATGCGTTTTGGTCGTAACGGTTCGGTTGTGGATAATCCAGGATCATCGTCTGGTTTCTTTATACCCCTTGATCTTACTACCCACCAGCTAAAAGCTCCTGGGCTTCAGCTTTCCGTTGTGGGAAATCATACGTATACAAAACACCCAGATACAAACATAGAGTTAGAAAATCATCATGTTCCTTATGTCAATGAGATTATTCAACTTGTAAATAGAGCATGCATGGCACTTGAAGATCGCTTAGTTGGATGGGATGTATGTGTGGGTGTTGATGGTCCAATTATCATAGAAGGAAACCATAACTATCATGTTCTTATGCAAGAAGTGGCATACGGTGGTTATAAAAATCATCCTGAATTTATAAACGTATTAAAAGAAGAGAACATACATTGACTTAAGTTTCATGTATGTTTTTTTTTATCTTTGTGATAGAATATTTTATATAGAGGTAAGACATTGAACATATTAGCCGAGAAATTTAGAGAAGTTTCCTTATCGATACTCCCCATCTTTTTAAGTATTGTCTTTGTGGCGATATTTTTTGTTGATTTTAGTTTTAATCAACTGGTGCTGTTTGTCATTAACACTATCTTATTAGTTGTTGGATTGGTGTTTTTTTTACTTGGAGTTGATTTAGGGATTACACCTTTAGGAAAGCTTTTAGGACCTCTTCTTGCAAAATTTAATAAAAAAAGAACGTTAGTATTCTTTGCTTTTATTATTGGATTTATCATTTCATTTGCGGAACCTTCTTTGCTTATTACAGCCATTCAAATTGCTTCTTTTAGTCAAGGGAGTGTGTCTGCCTTTTTGCTTGTGAGTGTGGTATCGTTAGGCATTGCATCAATGGTATCGTTAGCACTTATTCGAATCGTGTTTGGATGGTCAATAAAGACAGTGCTTGTTGTTCTTTATGGTGTTATATTTATCTTGTCCTTTTTTGTTTCAAAGCAAATGCTTGCCTTTTCATTTGATTTATCCGCTGTTACAACAGGAGTGCTTTCAGTACCATTTCTACTTGCTCTTTCATTAGGGATTACAAGCAAGCAAAAAGAATCAAAGCGTTCTAATGAACAAAGTTTTGGACTTCTAGCGATTGCTTCTGCTGGAGCAGTTATTACCATGTTCTTATTAGATATTGTAAAAAAACCTACATTTGTTAGTCAATCCTTTGAGAATATCGTTAAATCATCTTCTGTTATCGAAACGATGCTTAGTTGGGTTGGGCCTTCACTCTTTGATGCGACAGTGTCGATACTTCCATTGTTTTTAATGTTTTTAGTGGTAGTTTATGTAAATAAAAAATCTATAAAACGTCAACTATCTAAAATGTTGTTTGGTTTTGGATATGCATACATTGGATTAATACTTTTTTTAATTTCTGTAAATGCAAGTTATTTAACATTAGGACATGTAATTGGCGAGCAACTCATTAACAACTATCACCCAATCATCATCATTGTCTTTGCCTTTATATTGGGTGTGGTGTCTATTTTAGCAGAACCGGGTGTGTATGTATTAACCCATCAAATTCAGGATATTACAGCGGGCTCGATTAATCGAAAACTCGTCTTGTACACCTTAGCCATTGGAGTAGGTTTTGCCATAAGTATTTCCATGGTTCGAATTTTAATTCCAACGTTGCAGTTATGGCATTTGTTATTACCAGGATATATAATAAGCATTGGCATCATGTTCTTTATTGATCCTATCTTTGTTGGTATGGCATTTGATGCTGGTGGTGTTGCGACTGGTCCAATATTAGCTACCTTTATATTAGCGTTTGTTAATGGTGCAGCTCAAAACTTAGCTCATGCTGATTTACTTATCGATGGGTTTGGTATGGTTGCGATGGTTGCTTTAATGCCGATTTTAAGCTTGCAATTGTTGGGTGGAATCTATAAAGTAATGGATAGAAGGAATGATGGATAAAATGGATGAAAATGCAATGAAGAAGCAATATGAGTTAACTGTGTTTATTGTTCCTATAGGAATAGGTTCAAAAATTGTTTCTTTAATAAGAAAACTTAATATATCAGGTGGTACAATCACACTAGCTAAAGGAACTTCTAATGATAAGCTGTTGAAGCTTTTGCAGTTGGATGAAAATCATAAAGAACTCGTTTTTGTCGCAAGCAATCAAGACAAAAGTGAAGACATGATGAGAGCAGCTAGTGAGAAGTTTCATTTTGAAAAACCAAACAAAGGCATCTGTTTTTCGATGCCTCTCAATCAAATTTATGCTTCTAAGGTATTTAAGGAAACAAAAACAGAACAGAAGGAGACAAACACAATGATGAATCAATACAAAGCCATTTATGCCATTGTTAACTTAGGTGAAGGTGAGGCGGTAGTGTCAGCGGCATCTGAGGCGGGTGCTAAAGGTGGTACGATTATTCATGGTCGTGGTGCTGGTGTTCATGAAACATCAAAAATATTCGCTATTGAAATTGAACCTGAAAAAGAAATTGTGTTAATACTTGTTAAAGAGAGTATTGTTGATAAAGTTACTCAAGCAATACTTACTTCAACGAAAATTGATCAGACAAACCAAGGAATTATGTTTACTCACGATGTAAGTAAAGCTTTTGGATTGGTCGAATAAAATTAAACAACGCGCTTATTGCATACAACCTATCAATGAGTATGATATAATTTTTTAGGATGAGGTAAATTATGAATGTGTGTGTTATCGAAGATGAAAAGAACATTTTAAGACTTGTTGAGTATGATTTAAAGCATGCTAATTTTAATGTTACAGCCTTTGATAATGGATTGAGTGCGAAAGATGCGATTAAAATTCAAGATTTTGATGTGTATGTCATTGATTGGATGCTGCCGCATGTTTCAGGAATTGAACTAGTGAGCCAGATTCGTCAAAAAGACGATACAGCTATTATTATTATGCTCACAGCAAAAGATGAAGAAAGTGATATATTAGAAGCTTTTGAACTTGGAGTGGATGATTATATAATTAAACCATTTTCACCAAGAGAACTTATGGCACGAATTAAAGCACACACAAAACGCATTCTTCCTAAATCCAACAAACAGATTGAATATTTTGATGTGTGCATTGATCCGTTAAAAAGACAAGTCATCATTGCAAATCAAGAACATGCATGCACAAAAAAAGAATTTGATTTGTTGTTGTATTTTCTTTATAACAAAAATATTGTGTTATCAAGAGATGATATATTAAACGAACTTTGGAACTTTGACTATGATGGGGATACAAGAATAGTGGATGTACATGTGTTTAAATTACGTAGTAAATTAGAAAAATCAATGGTGAGTATTGATTCAGTGAGAGGTGTAGGGTATGTTTTACAAGCAAAATAAGAAGTTAGTTACTTGGTTTATGGTGGCTTTAGCAGTAGGAATTGTCTTGATTGATGGATTCATTAACAATCCGATTGCACGAGGGTTGACGCTATTGTTGTTTGTGTTGATTATGATTGTGTTCTTTATTAGTACCATCAACAAAGATATGGAACGTGTGTCGCTTGAATGTGATTTAGAAAAGCAAAACCAGCTGAAGTCCATTGATTTAGTAAGAGCAAAGTTAGAAACATTAATTACTTACTTACCTTTTCCAATGGTACTTATTAATCAAGACGGAGAAATTGAACTGAGCAATGATTCATTTACTTTGTTGATGAATGAGTCTAATGATCAATTAAAGAGTATTAATAGTAAAGGCATACCGTTTATGATTAAACGAGTACTTAATGATATATATTTAAATGAAGAATCACTCACAACAAACATTTCCTTAAATGCGATGGACTATCAATGTGTGTCCATTCCAATCATCCAATCAAGACGTTATAAAGGAAGTCTTGTCGTTTTTAGTGATATTACTAAATTATTATATCAAGAACGTGTTCAAAAGCGATTTGTTGCGGATGCCTCTCATGAACTAAAAACACCAATCACTGCCATTAAAGGTATGATTGAAATTTTAACAAGAGAAGATTTCAATGATGAAAAAACAGAAAAAGAGTTTTTAGATCAAATAAAACATGAAACAGAACGTTTAGAATTGATTGTAAAAGATTTGTTGTACTTATCGAAACTCTCAAATCAAACGATTTTATTAAACAAACAACCTCTTGATGTTAAAGCAACTGTTTCTGAAGCGATTAAAACATTAAAGTTGAAATTAGCAGATAAAAATATACGCGTAAACATACAAGAGCTTGATAAAGAACCTCTATTAGCAGATTCTACATCGCTATTAACGGTGTTTAGTAATTTGATTGATAATGTTTGTTCTTACAGTAATGCGAGCCAACTTGACATTATCATCGATGGAAATCAAAAAAACAAAATCATTACCCTTAAAGACAATGGTATCGGTATTTCAGCAGAAGACATTACCCAAATATTTGATCGCTTTTATCGTGTGGATGATGATCGTAATCGAAATAGCGGTGGAAGTGGTTTAGGACTTTCTATTGTAAAAGAGTTAATTGGTGTTCATAATGGAAATGTTGAAGTGCAATCAGTGGTAGATGAGTACACACAATTTGTCATCACATTGCCAAAATTAACAAAGTCTTAACAGTATGTTGACAAACAACAGATAAGGATACGATAGAATACAATCGAGGTGAACCATGAAAATAGATGAAAGATTGCAAGAATTAGAAGAAATGGTCTTAACGATGGCCAATCAAGTTCGTTTAATGATGGAGCAATCCAAAGATGCTCTACTTAACAATCGTAAAGACCAAGCTTTGTTTATTATTGAAAGTGATGCACATATTAACAATTTAGAGTTGGAAATTAATGAAACATCAGTGACGATATTGTCGTTGCTTCATCCAGTAGCAAGTGATTTGCGACGGGTACTTGCAGCATTGAAGATTTCCAATGATTTAGAACGAATTGGTGATTATGCGAAAAACATTGCTCGTTACATCATTAAAAACGATCATTTTCCAGATGTCTTAATTAATCAAGCTGAACAACTTTTTGCACAGTTTTTTACAAATTTTGATAATGTTATTGAAGTTATTACAAATGATGATGTTAAACTAGCGTATGAAACAGCAGAAGCTGATGAACTGATCGATAACAGTTTTAAGAAAATTGCAAACTTAATCGATCGTGAAAATAAAGAAACATTACTTATTAACTTTGCGACTATTGGGCTTTTGCGTAATATTGAGCGAGCTGGAGATCATACTAAAAATATTTGTGAGCATGTTATTTATCGTAAGAAATCACAATATGTTGACTTTGGATAAACCAAGAGAAATCTTGGTTTTTTTTAACACAACTTTAACAAAGTGTTCATATACAATTAACATCCAAACTTTATGATATCCCTGTAGAAAAAACTACAGGAGGAAAGTATGAAGAAATTACTTGTGAGTATGATGATAGGATTGGTTATTTTAGCCGGATGTAGTTCTGCTAATAATGGCGATGATTCTGATAATGATGGATTTGCAAATGAAAAAATAAACGTATATACCCGTGATACATCTAGTGGAACGCGTGATGGATTTATGAGTGGAATCGGATTTAAAGAAGCAGCAACTGATGATAGTGTATTAGTTAGTGGGTTTATTACAAACAACAACGCCGCTATTATGAGTGCGATGACAACGGATATTTCTGGTATTGGTTATGTTTCTTTAGCAAGTGTTAACAACACGGTTAAAGCATTGTCTTTTGAAGGTGTTGAAGCTTCTGAAGCAAATGTTATGAATGATACGTATGGTTTAAAACGTCCATTTAACTGGATGCGTCGTAGTGATGGTGATTTCGCTAATGAAAGAGAAAGAGATTTAACATTAGCCTTCATCGCATTTTTAGAATCAAATGATGGCGCTGATGTTATCAATGATGAAGGTGCAACCGCTGTTAGTTCAACAGGAAACTGGGCTACATTAGTGAGCGAGTATCCAGTGTGTGAGTTAGATAATAGTGATGTAACCTTAAATTTTGGTGGATCAGATTCAATTACTCGTATTGCAGAAGCACTTAGTGCAGCATTCTCACCACGTTGTGGAAATGTAAACACAGTGAATAACCACACAGGATCTTCTGATGGGTACAAACGTGCTCAAGGTGAAGAAAAAGATGGTATTAATGGTGTTCATATTGGATATGCATCACGTCCATTTACCGATGCTGAAAAAGTTGGTGCGGAAGATACACGTGGTCAATTAGCATGGGATGCTATTGTGGCAATCGTTCATAATGATAATCCAACAACCAATATTACTGCACAACAACTAGTAGAAATATACAGAGGAGACATCACAACTTGGGGTGAAATCCTTGACGCGCAATAAAGAAATCAAAGGGCCCAAGCTTGGGCCTTTTTCTGCTTCGAAAACGAAGAGAGTACAATCGCCACTTAGTAAAAGTGACTCCGTTGTAAAAGTGATTTTATCACTTTTTGGCTTTATTTCTGCTAGTTTTATTGTTTTTATTTTATTCTTTATAACAACGCGTGGTATTTTACCATTTATTACAAACAACAATGGTTTAGGATCTGTTAATTTCTTTTCTTTTATTTCAGGTACAGTGTGGTTAAATGGTCCAACGTTTGTATCGACTGCATATAGTGCTGGATTTTTAATTATTAATACGTTGTATATTGCTTTTTTGTCGTTGTTGTTATCTTTTCCAATTGGGGTTTTAACGGCATTGTTTATTGCGAAAATTGCCCCAAAACATGTTGCAAACTTTTTACGGACAGTCATTGAACTGTTAGCTTCTATTCCTTCGATTGTGTATGGTTTAGTTGGTGTTGGGTTGTTTTTGCCTGCTATTTATAGTTTTGCAAGAAGCTTGGGATATTCTAGTGGTGGAGGAAGTGGAACATTAGCGACTGTTATTGTCTTAGCACTTATGAGTATCCCAACAATCACATCCATTAGCGAAGTTTCGATTCGCTCTGTCGATGAATCATTGGAGCATGCATCTTTAGCCCTTGGTGCAACTCCTACTCAAACACGTTTTAAAATATCACTATTAGCCGCAAAGTCAGGAATATTTTCTGGAGCGATATTAGCCATAGGGCGTTCACTTGGAGAAGCTACTGCAGTTTCGTTAGTGGCAGGAAATGCAAAGAGTGGACCAACCTTTGGGTTGTTTGATATTACAAGCACACTAACTTCGACGATGTTAGAAGGATTAAAGGAAACGACGGGTATCGATTATGACATTCGCTTTTCTGTAGGTATTATATTGATGGTCGTTATTTTACTGACGAATTTCTTGTTAAATCAACTTAAGAACAGGATAGGGCATCAATATGAATAAAATTAAAACAAAAGACACCATTGTCAATGTGTTTGTAGGATTATCTAGTATCATTACCATTGTCGCATTAGCGATCATTTTCGGGTATGTTTTTACTCAAGGAAAAGACTTGATTTCATTTGATTTAATTACAAAAGACTATCATGCAAGAAATTATGTGGCAGTCATAGAAAATGACACGAATCAAACATTTGAAATGCCTTCCTTTGATGATGAACAAGTATATGTTTCATCACGTTATGGGATTGCATTAATACAAAGTCAAGATTTAGCAGGGGATAGTGTGATTAAGGTTGCTTACATTGATGAAAATTCACCATTTACAACCATGATTAATCAAGACCCATCCAAGGCACAAATCTCTTTAGAAGAGGATGCTGTTGTTTCTCGTATTACGTATGTTAATCATCCGAGCTCATTAACCAACAAAGGGGCTCAAATGATGATTAATGATTTAAATGATCCAGAAAGAGAAATATTTGAAGTTATGTTTGCGACTACAGGTGGTGGAATTAGAGGGTCGATTATTACGACACTATACTTGATTTTACTGACGCTTGCGGTTGCCTTACCAATTGGAGTATTAAGTGCCATTTACTTTAATGAGTTTGCGAAAAAAACAAAATTAACTAAAGTACTTCGAAACTTCGTTGAGACACTTACTGGAGTACCTTCCATTATTTATGGCTTATTAGGTATAAGCGTTTTTGTACCATTAACAATGCGTTTTACCCCAGCCAGTGGTTCAAACTTAATTGCAGGAGCACTTACCCTTGGAGTAATTTTACTTCCTACCATTATTCGAACAACGGAAGAATCATTGAAGACAGTGAGTGATGATCATCGCTTTGCTTCATTAGCCTTAGGTGCAAATAAAACACAAACTACCTTTAAAGTTGTTTTACCACAAGCATTACCTGGAATACTAACCGCAACATTTTTAGGGATAGGACGAATTATTGGTGAATCAGCTGCGTTAATTTTCGTCTTAGGAGCAGCGATTAAAGATCAAGTACGTATTTTAGAACCGTCCACATCGCTTGCGGTTCATATATGGTCAATGATGACAGATGAGCCTGCAAATATTGCATTATCTAGCAGTATTGCACTTATAATTTTGCTTATTGTGTTAGTTTTAAATATTATCATTAAGTTAATCGCATCAATGTGGCTTAAGAAAGGACAAGTGTAATGGAAACAGTATTTAAAGTAAGAGATTTAAACTTATATTATGGAAAAAACAAAGCATTAAATAGTATTTCAATGCCGATTTATAAAAACAAAGTGACAGCACTAATAGGCCCTTCAGGGTGTGGAAAAAGTTCATTTATTCGTTGTCTTAATCGTATGAACGACTTAATTGATGATGCCAACATTGAAGGTGATATTCAATTTTTAGATCATTCGATTTTAGGTAATAACTATGATGTCATCTCGTTACGTAAGCAAGTAGGGATGGTGTTTCAAAAACCGAATCCTTTTCCAATGAGCATTTATGATAATGTGGCATTTGGGCCACGTCAACAAGGTATTAAAGACAAGAAAACACTTGATAAGTTAGTCGAGCAATCATTAAAACAGGCAGCACTATACGATGAAGTATATGATCGATTAAATACCAACGCTTATAAGCTCTCTGGAGGTCAACAACAGCGTCTTTGTATAGCTAGAGCCTTAGCCATGCAACCAGAGGTAATCTTGATGGATGAGCCTACAAGTGCGTTAGATCCGATTGCGACTCAAAAGATTGAAGAGTTGATCAATGATTTAAAAGATGATTATACGATTGTTATTGTGACTCACTCTATGTCTCAAGCTGCACGGATTTCAGATTACACTGCATTCTTTTATATGGGAGATTTAATGGAATATGATTTAACAGATAAGATGTTTGTGTCTCCACAATTAAAAGAGACCGAAGATTATATCACCGGTCGCTTTGGTTAGTCTTTAAACCATAATTGAATTTCTTTTTGTGCTGTCTCAATAGAGTCTGATGCATGAATAAGATTACGTACTAATCGCTCTTCAGCCATGGATTTTGCATAGCTATCGTTGGAATACTTTCCTCTTATTGTATGAGCATTAGCTTTAATAGGTTCAGTAGCACCAATCATTTCTCGAACAAAAGAAACGACTTCTTGTTGTGGATGTACTACTTCAGCAACTAGTACTTCTTTATGCTCGTACTCCTTTAAAATACGATGAGGGAAGTCTTTGATATCTACTTGTTCAATGACTTCTTTATAATGAGTTAAAATTAACGCTTTATCGACAAGCACACGTGCTTGTCTTTTTATGATGCACCCTTGGTCTTCTAGTTCCTTTAATATTGTTTGTTCTAGATTGTTGTCCCTTGCATCGGGTTTTAACATAATAAATGTGGAATGTGTCATATTCTCTCCTTACTCTTGCATTATTTTATCATAGTTTATTTGGAATGTTGTTAAGAAAAGTTGTGAAAAAATTGTCAATAAAAGAATGTTTGTGTATAATGATAATGTGAAGAAAATAACAAGAGGATAATGTATGACTAGACTTACCAATGTGCTTACTAAACAACTTAAAAACAAACAAACATTTTATCGCTTTTCGATAGTTATGGTTGTGTGTACGTTTATTTTATTGACAACATTTGTGTTAATAAATAGCAATACTGCCTATGCTCAACGTATTTATCATATTTTTTATATTGGGTTTGAACAGTTTGTTTCTTTTCATTATTTACCCTTTGTATTAATAGGGTTACCAATAGTAGGAGCCATTATACAATGTCTTATCAATGCTTTTTCAGAGCGACTACGAGATGGATCAATCATAATTACTAGTTTTTTAGTATTACTTACGGTGATTGGATTATACCCGACTGCATTATTAAACAACATTGTGTATGAGTTTCCATCGTTGCTTGGATTAGGTATGTCTTTTCATGTGGATATGCTAGCCATGGTTATGCTTGTTTTAACATCTGTTGTTTGGTTTTTTGTGATGGTGTATTCTCATGAGTATGTCATGTTTGAAGAACACCGCAATCGTTTTTATGTATTTATGGCAATAACCTATAGTGCAATTTTAGGGACAATCATGGCAGGTGATTTACTAACCATGTTTTTGTTTTTTGAAATTATGACCTTTAGCTCATACATGTTAGTGACACATGTACAAAAAAAGGAATGTTTTAGTGCTGGTTATAATTATATCTTTATGGGTCTAATTGGTGGGTTGGCGATATTGCTTGCTATTATTTTAATGTATAGTTTAGTTGGCACTGTAACATTTACGTTTTTAGCAAGTGAAATGGCCAATTTAGGTGGTATAAAGTATGTAATTATAGTCTTATTGATATTTGGATTTGGTATTAAAGCAGGAATGGCACCAGTACATGTGTGGTTACCGAAAGCTCATCCAATCGCTCCAACTCCAGCTAGTGCATTATTGTCAGGAGTAATGATTAAAATAGGAGCATTTGGTATCTTGCGTGTCACAACATCGTATTTGTTTCCAACATTAACTGACATTCAAAATATCCCAGCATATTTCTGGGTTACTTCTCAAAACCTTGGATTTTGGATTATTTGGCTTGGTATTATAACGATGGCTATTGGTGTGTTTTTCGCTCTTCAACAATCCAACATGAAAAAAATGTTGGCTTATCATAGCATTAGTCAAATGGGATATATTGTTTTAGGTATTGGTGTGACGTTGTATTTAGGAACAAAAGGTGCGATGGGGTATTCTGGAGCCCTTTATCATATTGTCAATCATGCTTTGTTTAAGTCTTTGCTATTTATGGTGGCAGGTGTAGTGTATTTGCATACTCATGAATTAAATATGTATAAATTGGGTGGATTATATAAAAAATTGCCAGTTACTGCACTTATTTGTTTGATTGCTTGTTTAGGTATTACTGGAATGCCATTGTTTAATGGGTTTGCAAGTAAGTCGTTGCTTCATCATGCCATTATTGAATCGTATCAATATGGTCATTCATCATTTTTTTATGCTGAGATGATGTTTAATGTCATTAGTGCTGGTACGGTATGTTCCTTTATTAAATTATTTTCTTTAACTTTCTTAGGTAAATTACCAGAAAAATACGAAAAGATTCAATCTGGTAAATTTAAGTCGATGCATCTAGCAATGGGAGGGTTGGCTTTCATTATTATCTTTGTAGGTGTGAATCCTTCCTTTATTATGAATGATTTTATCCTTGTTGGATTAGCGCAACTACCTTTTGATCCAAGTTTTGTAGGAAAATACATCGTGGGTATTAACTTCTTTAACTCAAGTGATATGTTAGCCATGATACCAACGTATGCTTTAGGAGCAACGATTTTCTTTGCAGGGATGAGGTTTCATTGGTTTCATTTGTCGTTGCCAAAATGGATTAACATTGAATATGTACTTGCATATCCATTTGAAAAACTTATGTCACTCATGTGCAAATTAATGGGTAACTGTGGTTGTGATGAAGAAGTAAAGGAACTAGAACATAAAGCATTTAATATCATTAAAAGTTCACCAGAGGAAGAACTGACAATGACACAGAGGATTGTAAGTACTGCAAGCATTTTCTCTAGTCGTTATGAAGAAAACATGTTAAAAAATGATGTATTGATTTATGTGGTTGGATTAACGATTGTTCTTGTGGCACTAATGATTGTAGGATAAAAAAAACGAGAAGTTGATTCTCGTTTTAGTTCATTAGTGTGACATTAATTTTTAAATTTTTAATCATGCTGTTTAGTAAACTTAGTTGAGCTAACGATACGTTTTCTCTTACACCAATTAGTGTAGAACTTTTTGAAATTCGAATGTCTCCAACTGATTTAGGATCAACATTGCATAATTTTTGTAAGTTCTTCAATAATGGTTTTGCTTTGATTCCATGTTTTGAACCGATATTGATCTCGTAAGTAACAAACTTGTTGGATCTTGTTTTCTTTTTCTTAGTTTTAATAGGTTGGTGTGTATGATTAACAAGTTGTTGTTGAAGAAGGGTGTATAGTAACTCTTCAGGATGATACTCTAACAATAATTTGTGTGCTATATCATACGTTGCTGTTGAAATGTCTTGGTTTTTATTTAGTTTAGCTTTAAGTTGTTCAAAAGTGATACTAAATAGTTCTTCAGCAGTTGGTAATCCTTTAAATTCGATGTCTAAATCAAATTTGCGAATTAATATTTCAAAAGAACGACGTTGACGTAACCCATATAGTGTTATTGCGCAACCATTGTTTCCTGCACGACCAGAGCGGCCAATACGATGAATGTAAAACTCATCTTGTTGAGGTAAATCATAGTTGATTACTAAATCCAAAGAATCGACATCAATTCCTCTAGCTGCAACATCAGTTGCGATTAAAAGAGAAGCTTTCTTTTCTTTAAATTGTTTCATAATGTGTGTACGTGTTTCTTGACGCATATCACCATGTAATCCTACACAAGCTACATCCATTTTTTGAAGAGATACCGTTAGTTCATCAACCATTTTCTTTGTGTTACAAAAAATCATGGCTTGATCAGGGTTGTGCAATGACAATAGTTGAAATAGCAATTCATTTTTATTTTGGGTATCTACTTCATAAGCATATTGTTTAATGTGTTCGGTACTACTTGTCTTTGATTCCACAACAATATGTTCAGCTTGGTGTAAGAATTTTTGTGAAAGTTGAACAATAGCTTTTGGCATGGTAGCAGAAAATAAACTTGTTTGGTGTTTTGTAGGTATTTTAGATAATATTTTTTCAATATCCTCAATAAATCCCATGTTTAGCATTTCATCTGCTTCATCTAAGACAACATGTTGAATGTTATCCAAACGAATAGTCTTACGAGATAAATGATCAAGTAAACGTCCTGGTGTACCAACAATGATGTTGGTGCTTTTTTTAAGTTGGCGAATTTGCTTTTCAATGCTTTCTCCACCATACACTGTCACGGTAGAAATATCTTCTAAATGTCCAGTGAACATACGAATATGTTGCGTAATTTGTAATGCTAATTCACGGGTTGGGCATAAGATTAATGCCGTTGTTTTTTGATCTTGATTTTTAAGACAATGATCTAAAATAGGAAGCACAAAAGCTGCCGTTTTTCCTGAACCTGTTTGACTTTGTCCTATAATGTCTTTGTTCGCGCTAATTTTCTCAATGCATTGGTCTTGTATTTGTGTGGCATGAGTAAACCCAGCTTTTTGTATCGCTCTTAATAAAGCTGGTGATAATTGTAATTCATTAAATGTCATTTTATTTCCTTTAACTGTGTGTTTTGAAGTCACCGACTGATTATAGCACATATAAAGATAAAAGTATGCAAGTATAAATAAAAAAAGAGCTAAAACAATTTTCAGCTCTTTTGTGGGGGGGATTCCATTATAAAACAACTTTTACAAACATGCACGTACTCTTAGACAATAATCATCGTTTTTTTTAATCTTTTTAAAACTTCATAAAATGTGATATCGTATATTATAGAAATAATACATGAAAGGAAAGGTTTCTTAACATCCTAAAAGAAACCAAAAAGATTTATGATTTATGTATACAATGCTGGTCCTTTATTTAGTGAAGCAGATATAAAACAACGAAGATATGAGGGGTCTAAATTAAAAGAGGCTTTAAAAGACACACAACATTTTATTGCTAATCCTATTGATCTCCCATTTGATAATTCAAAGGTGTTAACTTCAAAAGAAATATTTGATGAGGATTACAAACATATATGTAATGCGAATGTGTTCTTCTTTGAACTTACAACATCCGATACAGGTACGATGGTTGAGTTTGGTATGGCGATTGAAAAGAAACGTCAAAATAATGATATTAAGATATATCCAATTTTTTCTGATTTACGCTTAGCAAGAAATGATGCGAAAGGATTAGAGTGTCCTGTTGGGTTTAACTCTTTTGTGGTAGGAGCATGTAAGTCGCATGATTTAACCATTTATGATAGTTTTGAAGAGGCTCTACATGCCTTTAAAGAGATAATATAAAGAAAGGGGAACTTATATGTTAAAAGATTTTAAAGCGTTTATTCAACGAGGAAATGTAGTTAACTTAGCAGTTGCAGTAATTATTGGAGGTGCATTTGGTCGTATTGTTACATCGTTTGTAAATGATGTTTTAATGCCACTGATTGGACGTTTATTAGGTGGTGTCAACTTTTCAGAACTAAAATGGGTTTTGGAAGAAGCACAAGGGGAAATCGCTGAAGTTGCTGTGTACTATGGTGTGTTTTTACAAAATATAGTAGATTTTGTGATCATCGCATTTGTAATATTTATCGTTATTCGTGCGTTTGAAAACATGAAAAGAAAAGAAGAAGAAGTGGAAGAAGTTGTTGAAGAAACAACACCAGAAGACATCGAACTACTTCGTGAAATTAGAGACTCACTTAAAAACAAATAGAGCAAGCAAGAAGAAGCGAGAGCTTCTTTTTTGCTTCTTTATAAAAGGTCTGCTATAATATGACTGACAGTCAGTCATATATGGAGACCAACTATGAATAGTCAAGAAGAAAGTTATTGAAATTTCAGGCATAAC